>JANQEZ010000023.1 GCA_028278115.1 Clostridia bacterium | reverse complement strand
AAAGGATTATGATATTTTATTTTAGTGATTTCAATGAATCTGTTTTCACCTTTAAAATATATAAAAAACAGGTTCATTGCATAAGCGGAAATAAAATATCATAATCCCCCTCTCATCAATATAATTTCTTTCTTTTTAAAGTTGGTTCCCTATATATCCAAAATTAAAACTATAATTGCTAAAAACCTGCAAATGAGGAATTGCCATGACCTATATCACGAAAAAAAATCACTTTAGGATATTGTTCTTTTTACTTTTATTTTCATTGTTCTTTTTAATAGTTTTTGCAAGCACTCTAGGAGTGGCTAAAATACCACTAGGGGATTCAGCTAAAATAATCTTAAACAATATTCCCCTTATAAAAGAGCAAATATCACTTGAGGGGATTAATGAATCATATATCATCATAATAAATAAAATAAGATTTCCAAGAATTATATTATCTGCACTAATAGGAATGGCATTATCAAGTAGTGGAGTAATATTCCAAGGAATATTTAAAAATCCAATGGCTGATCCATATGTCCTTGGAATTTCCTCTGGAGCTGCCTTTGGAGTTACACTTGCAGTCGTATTTGGACTTGAAGCCACAATATTAGGAATAGGTGCAACCACTATAATGGCATTTATTGGAGCCATAACAACCACCTTTATAGTCTATAATATATCTAGAATAGGAAACAGAACTCCAATTGTTACATTACTGCTTTCTGGAATAGCCATGAGCTTTTTACTTTCTTCCCTAATATCCCTGCTTATGACCCTAAATAGAGAGCATGTAGAAAAAATTATTTTCTGGACAATGGGAAGTGTTTCAGCAGCCAGCTGGAGACATGTAATAATATCAGCACCAGTCATATTATTAGGCTCAATATTTTTTACAGTATTCTCTAGGGACTTAAATTTGATGCTTTTAGGTGAAGACTCAGCTAAAAATCTAGGAATAGAGGTTGAAAAACTTAAAAAGCTTCTTCTTGTGGCAGCATCCATAGTAGCAGGAGCAGCAGTTTCCGTTAGTGGAATAATCGGGTTTGTTGGTTTAGTAATTCCCCATATAGTGAGACTGATTGTAGGGCCTGACCATAGAGTACTGATTCCAATCACAATAATTTCTGGCTCGATTTTTATGATTATATCAGATACCTTGGCTAGGACCTTAATACCCCCAACTGAAATACCTGTGGGGATAATAACTTCGCTGTTTGGGGCACCCTTCTTTATATACTTACTTTATAAAAATAGAAAGAAAAACTATATGGGGTGAAGACTTGAATTATCCAATTAATATAAAAAATCTGAGATGGAGCTTTGGAGAAGTAGATATTTTAAAGGATATCACAGTGAAAATGGAAAGGGCCAAGTTCACATGTATAATCGGGCCAAATGGGTCGGGTAAATCTACCTTTCTAAAGAACCTATTAAAGATATTAGAGCCCGAAAAGAATAAAATATTTATATTAAACAAGGATATATCCAGCTATAGGTATAAAGATTTAGCCAAAAAAATTGCGTCAGTTCCCCAAAGCACAGTAGTTGATTTTAACTTTTCCGTGATGGATATAGTGCTGATGGGAAGATCACCCCATCTAAAGCGGTTTCAGATGGAGGGTAAAATAGATTTAAAAATAGTGGAAAAATCCATGAAAATGACTGACACCTGGCACTTAAAGGACAGAAATATCAACACCTTAAGTGGCGGAGAAAGACAAAGAGCAATAATAGCAAGGGCACTTGCCCAACAATCTGAAATTTTAGTACTGGACGAACCCATCTCAAACCTTGATATACAGCATCAAATCAATCTATTAAATATTTTAAAGGAATTATCCATAAAAGAGAATATAACTGTGGTTGTAGTACTTCATGATTTAAATTTAGCCATAGAGTACAGCGACTATCTTATACTTATGAACGAAGGTAAAATTGTTGACAAGGGAAGACCAGAAGAAGTTATAACCCATGATAATGTAAAGGAAGTATACGATATAGATATTCATATCATGAAAAATCCTATAACTAAAAGACCGCTGATAATTCCAATAACAAAATAGTAAATTAGTAAAGCCTGACCCCGTTATCCTCCATTCAATTCTACGAATTCCTGTGTAATAAACAGAATTTCTCCCGTTTTTTCCTTGAAATCTATCATATCTATACTCATACCTGGTTTATATAAATATACTGATTTGAAAGTATCGGGTTCATCATGTACTGATTTTATAAAAGCTATAGCATAAAAATCTATTGTCATATCTACATTAAACCGGTTTATGTCATGGAAAGAAATAAATGTTATTAATGGGTGATCAGGTTTTTTGCAACCTAATGTTTTATGCAACACGCTGATAGAATTTATTGTATTTGTAGATTGCATTACCCACCCTCCTTATATACATATGTTTTCCTAAGAAATCTAAAGCTTCTTTAGAGTTTATCCCAATATAATCAATATTTAAAAAATACTTAACCCTTATTATTCACGAAAAGTTTGAAAGGATACAGCAGAGTTTTGAATTTTTCATGGATACTCCGTGCTTAAATGCCATTTTCCATTTTTATGCTTTAATACTTCATAATAAATATTTATTAAAGAAAGCAATCATTTTTTCAGGATGCTCTTCAAACCACCTGTATCCATCAAAGCGATGTTCTATTCCTTCTATCCAATACATTTCTTTTTCTACTTTTAAAGAATCGTACAATGCACGTACAAAATCTAAGTTTGTCCATGGATCCCTAAGACCTTGACAAAGAAGTGTAGGTGTTACCACCTTCTCTACTTTGTCCAAAATTGGATAATCTATGGAATACCCTGTATGTTTTTCATAGTGTGCAAATGCACTTTTTAAAACACCCTTGTTAAAGCCATAGGCTCTTAAAAAGTCACCATTCAGCAGTGGCTGTAAGGCTACCATAGCCTTAACACCTGACTTCTTGAACAATTCTGGATCTTTGCCTTGAGCGTAAATCGTTGCGTTTGCACCCATACAATAACTAAGTAATCCAATGTCTTTACCACCTAACTTTTTATGATTTGATATATATTCAACAGCAGCAAGTACATCAAGGGATTCTTCTATCCCAGCTGTTCCAAAACCCAGCTTGCTCTTCCCACTTTCCCCATGATTTCTTAGGTCGTACATAAGTACTGCATAGTTTTGCTGAACTAATCTCTTTGCTACATTAACTAGTTCAATATCCTTTTCGTATGGTTTTATCTTCCCTTGATATTTAGTCTGATAGCCAAACCTATTAGCTCTGTAACCAAAATGTGTCATAATAACTGTGCTGCTTCCCCCCTCATTGATTAGCCATCCTG
>JANQEZ010000212.1 GCA_028278115.1 Clostridia bacterium | reverse complement strand
TTTGAGTGATTTTTATGAATCTGTTTTAACCTACAAAATATAAGAAAAACAGGTTCATAGTATGAACGAAAAGGAAATATCAAATACCCCCGGCGGCATAAACTAGCACAAAGGGTTAAATCATAAAAGCGTATATCCATAAAGATGTGTGACCCAGAAGTTTTACTTTAAATGTTTTGCTGTGAGCTGTCAGCCGTTAGCTATTAGCCAAATAGGTATTGTAGTTTTAGCCTGCGAAATATTCCAAAAAAAAGTTAAGTTTCAGGGTCACACATCTATATAAAAAACAAGGAGGTGTAAAGCTTGAGAGACATAAAACCTGACAAAAGGAGTATCGCCCTTTTACTGACAGTACTAATAATATTTTACTTAGGACTAAACCCAATCCTTGCATCCGGGAGGAAGGAGAATAAAAATAACCTAGAAAAAATAAAAGAAAACAACGATACTCAAACAGTTAGCGAGTCGGTCTATGGCAAAGATAGCATCATGGAGCTTAAAGCACAGTTCCTAGAAGGCTATGAAACAGACAGATTTATTATCAAATATAAAGATAATAAATTAAACATCAGAGCAAGCAATGACTTAAGGCAAAGGCTTAGAAGGAGCTTCAAAGCATCAAAGGAGCTTAAGGGCAAAAAAACAAAGAAAAATAGATTTGAAGTCGTAGTAACAAATAAAAAAATGAAAAAGAATCAGCTTTTAGCCCAGCTTAAAGCTGAAAAAATGGACTCAGAAATAGAATACATCCAGCCCGACTACAAGCTCTCCATAGCCGCAAATGATCCATATTACCACTATCAGTGGGGAATATACAACAGCCATATACTGACGACAACCTCATACAAAGAAACAGTGGGAGGAGCAGTATACGAAGAAGTATACAGAGAAATACCCTTTAGAATAGATGCAAATGTTCCCGGAGCATGGAGTGAAGCATCAGGAGAAGGCGTAATCATAGCCCTTATAGATACAGGAATAGACATCACCCATGAGGATTTATACCAAAGCATATGGCAAAACACAGGGGAAATCCCAGACAACGGTATAGATGACGACATGAATGGCTACATAGACGATATAAACGGGTGGAACTTCTTGGATAACAGTAAAGAGGTATATATCAATGATACATATAATGAAGAATGGCATGGAACCCATACAGCAGGAATCATAGCAGGTACAAAGGATAACCAAAAAGGCATCACAGGAGCAGCCCCAAAGTCAAAAATAATGCCCCTTAAAGTATTTGGAAGCGGCACAGCCTATACAAGCGATATAATAGAGGCGATATCCTATGCCGAGACAATGGGAGCAAAAATAGTGAACTGCAGCTTCGGAGGAGCCGAGGAAAACCCTGCACTGAGGGAAGCCATAGAGGCTTCAGAAATGATATTTGTAGCGGCAGCAGGAAATAACAGTATAAATATAGATGAAAATCCAATATATCCAGCCAGCTACAACAGTCCAAATATCATCACAGTATCTTCAATCAACAAAAATGGACTCTTATCATCATTCTCAAACTACGGAAAAAACACAGTAGACACAGCAGCCCCGGGAGAAAATATCCTCAGCACCATTCCAAATAATAGGTACGGCTACAGCAGTGGAACCTCAATGTCGGCAGCCTTCGCCTCGGGAGAAGCGGCATTAATACTAGAAAGATATGGAGACATAACACCAGAGGAAATAAAGAAAAAAATAACAAGCACCTCCGATAGACTATCATCACTTCTAGATAAAGTACACAGAGGAAATAAAATAAACGTAGAAAATGCAGTATTAAATACAAACTTAAACACCGACGAAATCATCACCATAGAAGAAAGTACTTCCGTATCGGAGTCAGTATACCAATCGGTCTATGGAGTAGGCACATATACATTATTTTCAATAGACCTGCAAAGCATAGACCTAAATACAGAGGCACTAGAGGAACAAACAGAAACCCTAAATCTGCTGCTGGACCATGTAAAAATACTAAAAAAGCTGATAAAAGCTCTGGAAGAAGCAAGGAACAGAGCTGGGCTTATAGCTAATAATATAGAAGCCATAATAACCCATAACAATACCATACAGCTAATAACCTCCGAGATAGATGCCCTAAGGGAAATGATAAAATACAGCAGCAAAAGGGGCAAAATAAATGCCAATACCCAGGCAATAAAACAGCATACCATAACATTAAACATGCTCCTAAGGGAGCTAAAGGCAGCAAATGACCTAGTAATAATAAAATCCGAAAGAACAATGGTAAACATCACAAAGGACAAAAGCTTCAACATAATACTCACAGCAAGCAGCTTAAATAAAGACTCAGGGGACATAAGCTATAGTATAAACTATAACAAAAATGAAATAGAACCTTTAGACCTCTGTGGATTAACAGTAGAAGAAGAATTAACAACAGGAGAAATTCCAGATACAGGGATAACAATAACAGAATTTAACCCATTAAGTGGAGAAATCAAATTCAAAATAAAAAACAGCACAGCCCCAGGCAAAGCTTGGACAGGCATACTAAACAGCATTAAATTCAAAGCAAAGCATACGGGAAGCACAGAGATTAAAATAAAAATAAATTAAAGATAATCAACGCTGACATCAAAAGCTTAAAGCTGATTATCTTAAGCCGAAGGGAGAAATATAGATGTTTAAAAATAATTTCATTAAGAAGGTGGCAATATTTATTTGCATACTATCCATGTTTACCAATATAGCATCAGCACAGATAGGTTTTTCACCGGTGGAGGAAGTAAATTCTTCGATAATTTCGCTTCCGGAGAATGGCGTTAAAGGGCAAGTTAGCGTAGGTGTGAAGGGTAACAGCGTTAATGTTGTTTTAGGGAGTTCTACAGCAATAAACATTCCTATCACAGTAGATACAAGAGTAGATATAGCAACTGGACTTAACCTTCCAATAGGTAAATACTTAATCTTTTATGAAATAACTGCCACATCAAGCACAAATGATAGAAATACACCATATTTAGAAGGTGCTGCATATCAATATAAATCAACAGCGACTAATTACAATACAACAATAGGAAGAAAACTATGGAAAGCAACAACAACGGAAGTAAAAACGAAACTTAGTTGGTGGGGTGCTAATAATAACAGCAGTGTTGATGCTAAGAATTTTATGATTATTCCAGTTGATGATACAACTTATAGCTTATCCAACACAGAACTTTTAAATATGTATCATTTTATGACTACTGGTGTTAAATCTACATTATGTGCTTTAAGGTTAAAAAGTCATGGGACTAATTACTTGAAAAACATAGTGGATTGGGGAAATGCTAGAATAGATGGAGCTACACCTACTGCAAATGACAAGCTTTTAGATGAAAAAGTAAGAATAAAACCAAATACCAACTACACTTTCAGCATGAAAGATAATAGTAGCAGCACATATAGAGTTAGAGTACGGTGCTTCGATGAAGCAGGAAACACGATATACGGAATGACAGGTGATGGAGTAGACACATCAAATAACGGTGTTGATTTTAGAGAAATAGGAACAAGAACAGGAACTGTATCATTTAATTCAAATGTACATTCTATAAAAGTTAATATGTATGCTGATAACGGGGTAGATGAACCACAACTAGAAGAGGGTAGTTCAGCAACAAGTTTTATAGAGCATACCCCTAGTATTAGTTACTATTATGCCGAAGATGGAAGCGGAAATGTTATAGAAAAACATAGTCTGCCAAACGGCACATATGATGAAGTCAGCGACGGTAAGATTTACAAGAGAACAGAGAAATATGTATTGCAAGCCAGTGATATTGAAGATATGTTCATTGGCTTAGCGAATGTTGATATTGCTAGAGTCCCTTGGAGTAAATTAGCAAATGTAAAAATTCCGACAGCAGCATATAGTCAAAATAATCAATATGATGTGCATGGGAAAAGCCCTACTAGCATTGCAGATGATGTAAATTCTATTGGAAAATGGTATGCATCAACAACACATCTGACATTTGTATTTACAAAAGGAACTACACTTGAAGATGCTAGAAATCAATTAACAGGACTTACGCTAACTTATCAATTAGCGACAGAACAAATCACAAACATCCCAACCACACCATTAATAGCTTACCC
>JANQEZ010000145.1 GCA_028278115.1 Clostridia bacterium | reverse complement strand
GCTTTAAAAATTACATGCTGTACAGTAACAGAGCCTCTAAAATAGCATATGGAACATATGATAAGGTATTAAAAGCATCATATAAAATGCTTCCGGGTGATTTTGTGGCCTATGTAAAGAATGGAAAGGTAACCCATATATCCGTTGTGACTGTAGCAGATTCTAGGGGTTATGCATATGTTCATAGCCATAACACAGATAGGTATAGAGTACCTTGGGATTTGGGATGGAGTGATAAGGGTATTAAGTTTTATTTGATAAGGGTACATTTTTAAAGGATAGGGTCGAGTCGCTATTCGCTCTACGCTTCTCGCTACTCGGATTTGGGTATGTCTTAAGGGTAGATGCGTTAGGATTTTAGGGTGCTACTTTCTAGATTTAAATGATATAAAATGATTAATATAAATCTATTTCAAACCTCAAGCGAGGTTTGTTTTTTTAGATTACAGTTATAACATGGTTTTTTGGGGCTTGAGTTTTTAAAGACTTAAAGGATATGACCCTTACCGAGTAGCGAATAGCGAGCAGCGTCTAGCCAACAAAACAAGTTTGCACCATAAGGTTGTAATAGCTCAATAAACACAGGCATACAATTTAATATAGGTTTTAAGCATTAAAAGAATGACCCAAACAGCCACCAACCACGAACTACTAACCGACAAATCGCCGCAGGCACATTTGTCATTATGGAGGAGAAATATGAAAGAAGAAAAATTAAATAGAATGAAGGAAAATATATCAGATGCTTTGGAAATACCAAAGGATATTTTATTGGATCTTCCTAAAATAACCTTTATAGGTAACCTTCAAGTAAATATAGAAAATCACAAAGGAATTATAGAATATGCAACAGATAATATCAGAGTGAAGATAAAGGATGGAATTCTTAAAGTAACGGGTGTTGATCTGACTATTAAGACAATTATTTCCGAAGAAATAATAATATCTGGAAAAATAGCATCAATAGATTTTTTTAGTTAGGGGTGTTTTGATTGCTATTAATAAAAATATGGAATTATTTTAGGGGATATGTAGTTTTTAAGCTTGAGGGTTTAAATCTAGAGAGAACTTTAAACAAGGCCATTGAAAATGGCATTTATTTATGGGATATTAGGAGAGTAAATTACACAACTATTGAGGGAAAAGTGGGAATAGGGGGGTATAAAGAGCTTATAAAAATTTTAAAAAGAACAGGCTCTAGATCAAAAATAAAATTGAAGATAGGTTACCCCTTTCTTGTACATAAGCTTAAAAGGAAAAAGATTTTAGTAATCGGTGCACTCTTAAGTCTACTATTAATAATGGGTTTCACATCTTTTATTTGGGATATAGATATTGAAGGGAATAATAGTGTATCTAAAAATGAAATAATAGCTTCTTTAGAAAGCTTTGGAATCAAGTCTGGAGTATTCAAGTATAAGCTTGATAAATCTGATATTAAAGATAATTTACTCATAAAGCATGATAAACTAGCATGGGTTGGTGTTGAAATAAAAGGCACAAAAATAAAAATTGAGGTTGTTGAAAAGGACGAGTACCCTCAGCAGGTTGATAAGGATACCCCCTGTAATATTGTTGCCAAGAAAAATGGTATAATAGAAAAAATCGTTGCTAAAAATGGCGATGCTGTGGTAAAAAAAGGAGATATTGTTAAGAAGGGTCAGATTCTAATTAGCGGAAATGTAAAAAGGGAACAGAGTCCAACTAGATTTGTTCATGCAGTTGGTGAGGTGCATGCTAGAACATATTATGAAAAAATCCAAAGTATGTCAATTTTTAAAGCTAAAAAGGTAAAGACAGGTAGAAAATTTACCAAAAGGATTATTAAATTAGGAGAAACCTCTTTTTCAATGTCTAGAAGAAATGTTCCCTTTGATAAATATCTTGTAGAGGTTGAAAATAAAAGTCTAACAAAATGGAGGAATATTAGAGTTCCTGTAGAAATTGTTAATGAGCGATATTTTGAAATAATTGAACAGAAGATAAAAGTTCCTGAAGATGTTATAAAGAAATCATTAAAGGATTTTCTTCTAATAAATGTGATAAAGGATATTCCAGAGGATGGAAGGATTATGAAAAGCTCAATTGATTATAAGAAGGAAGGCAGTACAATTAGAGGACATTTAATAGTTGAAGTATTAGAAGCTATAGGTGTGGAGAAAATACTTAGTATACACGAGGAGGAATAGTATTGCAGGGACAAAATGAAGTAAAGATAAAAATAGAAGATATAAACTTTTTAGATGAGCTCTTTGGAAATCTAGATGAAAACATTAAAATTGTTGAAGAAAAATATAATGTACATGTGGTATCAAGGGATGGTAATTTGATAATACTGGGTGATGAGAGTAAGATTAACTTAGCCAGTAAAGTACTAAATAAAATGATGGAAATAATAAAATCTGGGGAAAAGATAGATAAACAAAAGCTTCTTTATACCATAAGCCTGTTTAATGAAGGTGATGGAGATAAAATTGATGAAATACTTGGGGATATTGTTTGTATTACTGCAAGGGGTAAACATATTAAACCCAAAACCTTGGGTCAAAAGAAATATATAGGCTCTATAAAGAGAAATGATGTTGTTTTTGGAATAGGACCTGCTGGAACTGGTAAAAGTTATTTAGCTGTGGCAATGGCTGTAAAGGCATTTAAGAATAAAGAAGTGAGCAGGATAATATTAACTAGACCAGCAGTTGAGGCTGGTGAAAGCTTGGGATTTTTACCGGGTGATCTGCAAATGAAGGTAGATCCATATCTTAGGCCCCTGTACGATGCACTATATGACATACTTGGGGGCGAAACCTATTTAAAGTATAAAGAAAGAGGCATGATAGAAGTTGCACCTTTAGCATATATGAGGGGTAGAACCCTTGACGACTCCTTCATAATTTTAGACGAGGCTCAAAATACTACAAGGGCACAGATGAAAATGTTCTTAACGAGAATTGGAATTGGCTCTAAAGCAGTTATTAATGGAGATATAACACAAATAGATTTGCCAAAGGGAAAACAATCGGGGCTTGAGCACTCTATTCAGGTATTAAAAAATGTAAGGGGAATTGATTTTATTTACTTAACCGATAAGGATGTAGTAAGACATGGATTAGTACAGAAAATAATTAAGGCCTATGACTCCTTTGAAGGAAAAGCAAATAAAAGAAAAAAATAGAAAATTCAACTTTTTTTTGCAGATTGGAAAAAAATATAATCTTAACAATAATTTGAGTTATAATATATATATATTCTATAGATATGTGACCCTGAAACTTAACTTTCTTTAAAGATTTTTTTAACCAAAAGTATTATGTTTAATTTGGCTAATAGCTAACAGCTCACAGCAAAATAAAGAAAGTAAAATTTTTCGGTCATACATCAATATGAATATACGCTTTTATAATTTGATATTTTCAAAGAAAAAAATTTAGAATAGAGAATCCTAAGTAAATCTTAATTTATACATATACGTAGATTAATGTACATATATGTATAAATTAAAGTTTTGGCTGGAATCTGTAACGCATTTATTGTTTTCTTTGAAAAATTAATTAAGGTTTAAAAGCGTCTATCTTTAGTGAAAATTACCTTTTTTCAAAAGGGGGGAGCTTTGTGGCTTTTTTGCAAAGTATGGACAAGTTATTAAGGAAAACCGTAAATAATAAAATAGTGAAAAATAAACATTTCAATTATACAATTATAGCTATACTTTTTTTTGTAATAATATTTTCCAGCTTCTACTCTACAGTTTCTCCAAAGAGATACGACTTAAAGGTCGGTCAAGTATCACCTACTGACATTATTGCACCAATAGACATTGAGGACAAGGAAGAAACTGCTAAAGAAAGGGAAAAAGCAATTAGGGCTGTTGACCCAACAGAAGAAGTTGACCCGACTATACAGATAAATATTAGAAATAAAGTCGAAGTATTTTTTAAGAATCTATATGAACTTAAGGATGCTTATGATGTGAGCCCAAATAATTATGAGGAAATTTTGGAGGCATTAGACATATACAATGACTTTAGCCTAAACGAGAATGATATGAGAGTGCTGTTAGATTCTAATAATGAAACTCTAAAAAGCTTTGAAAGATATACCTATGATTTTATTATTCAGGTAATGACAACTGGAATAAAAGAGGAAGAGCTTGATAACAAACGTGAAAATATTGAAGAGTATTTTATGGAAATAGAGGGCATATCAGAAAATCTAAAGGCTATAGGTATAAAAATAGTAAATAATTCAATCAAAGAAAATATCTTTTTAGATAACAAATTAACACAAGAAAAAATAAATTCAGCACTGGAAAATGTAGAAACAGTATATATAAATAAGGGAAGAATTATCGTTAATGAAGGTGAAATAATAACAGAAAGACACTATAGACTATTGGCAGACGCTAAGCTAATAGATAAAGAAAATGAGAGGGACCTTAGACCAGTTATAGGAGTAATACTTATCATTATACTTCTTGAAGTCATGCTTATTGCTTATATATACTTCTTTAAGAATAAGCTCTTAGATAATATTGCTAATATGTATCTAATCGCTATTGTATTTTTAATAGTGTTTCTTATATCAAAGCCCCTTGATAATATATCAAATTACATCATTCCAATATCATCATCGGCAATGCTAATCAGTATATTGATAAGTCCTACTTTAGCTATTGTAATAAATATATTCTTGGCTATATTAATAACATTATCTACAGGCAATACACTTACACTATTTGTAACTTTATTAATAAGCGGTACAATAGCTGCTATAAGCACCTCCAAAACCAACCAAAGATCAAATATATTCGTATCGGGTCTAATCGTAAGCCTATGTAATGTTATCCTTATCGTGGCATTTGGGCTTATCCAAGGAATTGGAGCCACGGAGATTGTGATAAATGGATTTTATGGGATACTAAATGGTGTTTTTTGCTCTATTTTAACTATAGGTTCACTGCCTTTATGGGAATATGTATTCAATATATTAACTCCTATAAAGCTTTTAGAGCTGTCAAATCCAAATCACCCTGTACTTAAGAGGCTCTTGGTTGAGGCTCCAGGTACATATCATCACAGCATAATAGTTGGTAACCTCAGTGAAGCGGCAGCCCAAGCAATAGGATGTAACAGCTTGCTTGCAAGGGTAGGATCATATTATCATGATATTGGAAAATTAAAAAGACCATATTTCTTTAAGGAAAATCAATTAACTTCAGATAATCCCCATGATAAGGTTTCTCCTTGTCTTAGCTCAAACATAATAAGGAGCCATGTTCAGGATGGTGTTAAGCTTGCCCATGAGCATAAAGTCCCTAGTGAGATAGTTGATATTATAGAACAGCATCATGGAGACACACTGGTTAAGTATTTTTATCATAAAGCGATGAATGAAGGAGAAGAAACAAAGGAAGTTAATATTAAAGACTTTAGATATAAAGGGCCAAAGCCAAGCTCTAAGGAGGCAGCTATTGTAATGCTGGCTGATTCCGTTGAGGCAGCAGTTAGGAGCTTGTCGGAGCCTACAAAGGATAATATCGAGGAGCTTGTTGAGAAAATCATAAAGGGGAAGCATGATGAAGGACAGCTTTATAATTGTGATTTAACCTTTAAGGATTTGGAAACCATAAAGAAGGTATTTATAAATACATTAATGGGTATTTTTCACGAAAGAATAGAATACCCAGAAATATCCAGTGATGGATTGGAGGCTTGTAATTGATAGATGTAGATATAATAAATAATCAGACTTTAGTCGAATATGAAGATGAAATGGTGGAGATATTAAATAAAGTCATTAGAAAGACTCTAGAGATAGAGGGATTAAGCAATGAAATTGAAGTATGTGTTTCATTTGTTGACAATGATGAAATAAAGCAGCTCAATAAAAATTTTAGGGGAAAGGATAAAGAAACCGATGTATTATCCTTTCCACAATATAATGAGGAGGAATTACTCCAAAATAGAAGTAATATAGTAGTCTTAGGGGACATAGTTATATCTCTAGAAAAAGCCAAGGAACAAGCTCTTGAGTATGGTCATTCATTTGAAAGGGAGGTTGCATTTCTAACTGCCCATAGTATGTATCACCTTCTTGGATATGATCATGATACAGAGGAGAATACTAAAATTATGAGAAGTAAAGAAGAAAGAGTATTAGACTTATTGGGCATATTAAGATAGTAATGGTGGAATATTATGAAGGCTAAAAAACTATTTGACAGCTTTAATTATGCCTTTGAGGGAATTATATATACATTAAAAACTCAAAGGAATATGAGAATTCATTTTGTAATAGCTATTTTGGTATTGTTTTGCAGTATATTTTTTGAACTATCAAAGGTTGAAACACTAATCCTTTTTTTTACCATTGCCTTAGTTATAGTCACCGAGATGATAAATACAGCTATTGAAACTACAATAGATTTAATTACCGATAAATATCATGAACTGGCTAAAATAGCCAAGAACGTGGCAGCAGGTGCTGTGTTGATTTCTACTGTTAACTCAATAATAGTGGCATACATTATATTTTTTGAAAAAATAGACAGCATTTCCAATGTTTTTATCCATAAAGTAAGGGCTATGCCTATACATATCACCTTCATAAGCCTTCTTATTGTGATTTTTTCATCAATAGGAATGAAGGCTTATTTTGGTAAGGGAACTCCACTAAGGGGAGGAATGCCCAGTGGTCATGCAGCAGCAGCATTCTCCATTGTCATTGGAGTTACCTTTTTATCAAGTAATACCTTGGTAATTACATTAACCTTTATATTGGCTATTTTAGTAGTTCAAAGCCGTATAGAATCAGGTATACACGACTTTAAGCAGATTGTAGTAGGTTCTCTGCTTGGAGCCTTAATTACTCTGTTTATATTTCAACTAATTTTTTAATGGGTATAACGCTGACATCTAGGAGGAAGAGTAGTGGATTACTCTGTTATTATAAGATTAATAATTTTAATAGTACTACTTTGTTTATCAGGTCTGTTTTCTAGTGCTGAGACTTCATTATCATCACTAAATATTATAAGAATAAAGCAGCTCAAGAAAAAAGGTATTAAGAAGGCAGAGATTTTAGATAGGCTTTTGGATAAATCATCTAAGATATTATCTACAATTTTGATAGGAAATAACATTGTTAATATTGCTGCAACAGCCATTGCCACTGAGCTTGCCATAGAATTAGTATCTGGGGAAAGGGCTACTTTAATGGTAACAGGTATCATGACTGTTCTAATATTGGTTTTTGGGGAGATTACACCGAAAACCTACTCATCTAATAATCCTGAAAAAGTTGCAATGAGACTTGGAAGACCCTTAGAACTGCTCTCAATAATATTTAACCCAATACTAGTTGTCTTAAATAAGATAACCAAGGTGCTTATTCGAGGATTAGGAGGAAATGTAAACAGCAATAGAAATACCGTTTCCGAGGAGGAGATAAAGACTTTAGTTGATGTAGGAGAGGAAGTTGGGATCATTGAAAAGCAAGAAAGGGATATGATAGAGAGCATTTTTGAAATTGGTGATATTAAGGTTACAGAGGTCATGGTTCCTAGAATAGATATAGTTTATTTAAAAGAGGATGTTTCAATAGAGAATGCGATAAAAAAGGCAATAAACTATGGATATTCGAGGATACCGGTTATTGGACAGTCTGTAGATAATATTATTGGGATAATATATGCAAAGGACCTTCTTTCCTGTTATTTAAACAGCAGTAAAAAGGAGCTAGAAATAAAGAGCTTTATTCGCCCTGCCTATTATGTGCCTCAAAGCAAAAAAGCTATAGATTTATTAACGGAAATGCAGCTTGAAAAAGTTCATATTTCCATTGTATTGGATGAATATGGAGGAACATTAGGCTTGGTAACCATTGAGGATATACTAGAAGAAATAGTTGGGGATATACTTGACGAATATGACGATGAAAAAAATTTAATCGAATATAAAGATGAAAATGTCCTTATAGTAAACTCAAAAATATCTATAGAGGAAATAAATGATGTTTTAGCAGAAAATTTGCCTGAGGATGAGTTTGAGTCCTTGGGAGGGTTTGTTTTTAATTTACTGGGAAGAATACCCAAGACGGGTGACGTCATTGAGTACAATGATATCTTATTCAAAGTTCTAGAAGTCCACAGCAGGAGAATAAAAAAGATTGAGCTTAGAAAAAAAGAGGGGGACAAAAAATGAAAAAGATATTGATGGCACTAATGATTCTAGCATTATTAGTTGGATGTTCAAAGCAAGAAGTAGCTACCAGTGGAGAACAGATAGAGGCTAAAGAAGAAGCCTTTAATCCAGATGAAGTAGAAGAGATTATTGTAAGTGATGACAAGGAGGAGGAAAAGCCCCAGGAAGAAGTAGATTTAGAAAATAAGGTTAAATCCCCATTAACGGGTCTGTACATAGATAAAGAAAACTTAAATGATAGACCTATTGCAGTAATGCTTGACAATCAGTATAAAGCTAGGCCGCAAGCCGGTTTAAGTGAAGCAGATGTAGTTTATGAAGTAGCAGCTGAATCAAATATAACACGTTATATTGCCATAATATATGCTAATAAGCCTGAAATCATTGGGCCGGTTAGAAGCTCTAGACCATACTTTTTAGATAAGGCATTGGAATACGATCCAATATACGTTCATTTTGGTGGAAGTGAACAAGCTAAGAAGGACATCAAGAGCCTAAAGATGGCAAATATCAGTGGTATAACTGCTTGGAAAAATACATTTTGGAGAGTAAAACATAAAAAAATGCCCCATAACGCATATACCAGCTATAATGCAATTATGAAAGAAGCAAATGGAAGGAAATATAATAAGAATGGAAGCTTTGAAACATTACAGTTCAATGATAAGGATACAGAAATAGAAGGCACAGAGCATAAGGAAATTCAATTTCCATACAGAGGCAAAAGCTATACATCTGGATTTAAGTACAATAATGAAGACGGACTATATTATAGATATGTAAATAATAAGCCCCATTTAGATGAAATCTCAAAAATTCACCTTACTGCAAAAAACATATTAGTACAGTATTCCTCACAAAAGGTTATAGACAGCGTAGGTCGGCTTGAATTAGGTCTTGTTGGAGCAGGAAAAGGGATGTACCTAACTAATGGTAAAGCTATGGATGTGACATGGAAGAAGCCTTCAAGAAGGGCTCTGACCAGATTTTATGACTCCGATGGAAACGAAATAAGATTAAACCCAGGAATTACATGGTATCAGATTATACCGGATAATTTAAAAGCAGTTCTTAAATAATGGCAAAGGGAAAACTAATCCCTTTGTCTCAGACTGCCCCGAAACCCGAATTTCTTCGTTGTTGCTAAAGGCGAGAACTCTTACGTATTTCTTTATACGCTGCGACCTCTCACTTTTAGCACGCCTCGAACTTCAGATTTCGGGGCAGCCTGTCATCTTGTTGACTTTGTCAACAATCTGTGACAAAGGGAAAATTAATCCCTTTGTCTATTCTTGTTTACCTAAATTGCAAATCATGATATTCATAATTTTTTGCAGTTTTGAGCAAATTATCCTTAAAGGCTAAAAAACTTAATTTAATTAATAAATTTTAGTTCATATGGATTAGAAAATATAGTAAAATCAAGGGAGGATAATATTGCTTTAACAGAAATTACAAAATATTTTAAAAAAATAAAATACAGGTGGTGAAGAATTTGGGCTTTAAATCAGGATTTGTAACAATAATAGGAAGACCTAATGTAGGAAAATCTACCTTGATAAATAATATAGTTGGTCAGAAAATATTGATAATGTCCAATAAACCTCAAACGACAAGAAATAAGATTCAAACTATATATAATGGCGATGAATCCCAGATTGTATTTTTGGATACACCAGGTATACATAAGCCTAAAAACAAACTAGGGGAGCATATGGTGAAGGCTGCTAAGGATACTTTAAATGAAGTAGACGTTATAGTTTTTTTAGTCGATGAATCCACTAGAATAGGACCTGGAGATAAATACATCTTAGAAATGCTAAAGGATGTAAAGACACCGGTGATACTTGGGATTAACAAGATAGACATTATAGAGCCAGATGACTTTAAAGTAGTATATGAAACCTACAGCCAATACGATATTTTTGAAGATGTGATAGGTTTATCGGCAACTGAGGGGAAGAATACAGATGTGTTAATTGATAAAATAGTTGAAAAGCTGCCGGAGGGACCTCAGTACTTCCCTTCCGATATGATTACAGATCAACCTGAGAGATTTGTAGTTTCCGAAATAGTTAGGGAGAAGCTTCTTCACTATCTTCACGAGGAGGTTCCCCACGGTGTTGCCGTTGTTGTTAACTTTATGAGACAAAGAGAAAATCAGGATATAATTGATGTAGACGTTACAATATATTGTGAGAGGGATTCCCATAAAGGAATTATCATAGGTAAAAATGGGAAGAAGATTAAAGGCGTTGGCAAAAGTGCTAGAGAAGAGATTGAAAGGCTTCTTGGCTCAAAGGTTTTTATGGAAATCTGGGTAAAGGTGAAGAAGGACTGGAGAGACAAGGAAAGAATGTTAAGAAATCTAGGGTATCAATAAAGATAAACACTTTTAAACCTTAATCAATTTTTCAAAGAAAACAATGGATGCTTTACAGGTAACCAACAAGAGAGAGAAATAAAACCAAAAGGATTTTGATATGTAAATTAATTTACGTATATGTATAAATTAAGATTTACTTAGTTTGAAATAAGGGGGTGTAGGCATGGCAAGACTAGGTGGTGCAGAGTTTCATGAAAGATTTGAAATTGTAGTTGACTTTTTAGATAATAATGAATTTTTAAGACTGAATGAATATATAGATGAATTACACCCTGCAGATATTGCTGAAATACTATTAGAGCTTGATGATGAAAAACAGGTAAAGTTTTTTAGTATTTTCTCATGGGAGCAAGCTAGTAGAGTACTAGAGGAAGTGGATTCCGATACCTTTATTGAGCTTTTAGAGATTTTTAAAAGGGAACAAAAGATATTGATTCTCGATCAAATGGCTCAGGATGATATAGTTGACCTTGTTGCAGAGCTTAGTGAGGAGAAAAGAAAAGAGATTATATCTCTTTTAGACCTTGAGGATGCAAAGGATGTAAGAGAGCTCCTTATTTACGATGAAGATACTGCCGGTGGTATAATGACCAAGGAGTACATCACCGTTAGAAAGGATATATCCATATACCAGGCTATTGAAGATATCAGGGAAAAGTCTAGTGATGCTGAAACCATATACTATGTTTATGTAGTCGATAAAAAGGAAAGCCTAGTTGGAGTTTTGTCATTAAGGGAACTTATAGTGAGTAAGCCTAATAGTATTATAGAGAAAATAATGCATGAGCAGGTTATAAGTGTCAACTTAGAAACAGACCAGGAGGATGTTGCTCGTGTAGTTTCTAAATATGACTTATTAGCGATTCCAGTTGTTGATGATAATAATAAAATAATGGGTATAATAACAGTAGATGATATCATAGACGTAATCGAAGAAGAAGCTACTGAGGATATCTATAAATTTGCTGGAGCGTCTGAAATAGAAGATATAGAAGAAGATAATATACTCACTAGAATATTTAATTCTGTAAGGTCAAGACTACCTTGGCTTATAGTTACATTATTTGGAGGACTATTATCTGCCCAGATAATAGGTGGCTTTCAAGCAGTAATAGATAAAAATGCTACTTTAGCTCTCTTTATGCCATTGCTTGCAGGGATGGGAGGTAATGTAGGTACCCAATCATCTACCCTTACGGTAAGGGGGATTGCAGTGGGTCATATACACGGAAAAGAAGTGGGTAGAACCTTGTTTCAAGAGATATGTGTAGGATTTTTAGTAGGACTTTGCTGTAGTATTATAGCTGCAATTGTATCCTTGTTCATACAAAGCCAGATTGCCTTAAGCTTTATAATTGGAATTGCAATGTGGGCAAATATGATAACAGCTGCAACAATAGGTACTCTAGTTCCCCTTATATTTAGAAAAATAGGTGTGGACCCAGCAGTAGCTTCTGCTCCATTTATAACTACTACAATTGATATTACAGGACTGTCAATATATTTTACACTTACATCTATATTATTGACAAAGCTTGTGGTTTAAAGATAATGGCTTTTTAAATAGCCAATATGTATAATATATTTAGCTATGAGGAATCCTTAATGCAAGTTAATTTTCTAAGTTGCATATACATATAACCAGCACCATATAAGAAGTTTTTTAATATAATATAATGATATGTATTATATATGTGTGACCCAGAAGTTTTACATTCTCTATTTTGCTGTGAGCTGTCAGCCATTAGCTATTAGCCAAATTAAGCATTGTAGTTTTGGTCTGCGAAATGTTTCAAAAAAAGGTTAAGTTTCATGGTCACGCATCTATAATATGAGAAAATGAAATATCTATCTCATATTAATGCAGCTACTGTAATTTCAATATTATACGAAGGATATAAAGTTCTCCTTTAAGAAAAAAATAGTTTCTAACAAAAATTTCATAGTATATATGCACCGCCCCATGGCAGAAAATAAATAATAAGTTTTATTTATTTTGAAGGGGGTATAAAAGTGTATAATAAAAAATTATGGAATTTATTTTTAAGCACAGGTGATTTAGGGTTTTATTTGGAACTTAAAAATTATGAAACAGAGGAACCTTCTTTAGGAGAACAAAATGAAAACACAGATTTTGGGGAAGAGCAAAATATTACGCTGAGGTGATGTAATGATTTATAAGACCGATGCTGTGGTCTTAAGGAAAAACAAGATTTCCGAAGCTGATGTTATACTTACCTTGTTTTCAAGAAAACTAGGGAAGATAAGGGCTGTTTCAAAGGGTGGGAGAAAGCCTAAATCAAAACTTTCACCGGCTTCGCATATTTTCGTTTTTGGAGAATTTATCGTTGTTAGAGGAAGAAACCTCGATAGGATATCATCTGTCGATATACATGAATCCTTTTATAAAATCAGGGAAGATTTAAGGAAATTGGCATATGCATCTTATTTTGCGGAGCTTTGTGATACAGTTATATTAGAAGGAGTAACAAATAATAGGCTATTTGATACTTTCTTAAAAACCTTAAGCTTAGTTACGGAAACTGTAGAGGATTTTGAGCTTATTAAGCTAGGATTTCAATTAAAGCTTTTAGATTACTGTGGACTTCGCCCTGAACTGAATAAATGCGTATCCTGTGGTGGACTTCAATTTAAGAGTATAAGGTTTAGTACTCATCAAGGAGGATTGATATGTGATAACTGCTCAGGTATTCATAGGTTTGATTCTGTAACAATAAACGGGACGATGCTTAAGGTTATGAGATACATACTTAAAACAGATATTATAACAATCTCTAAGATAAAAATTAACCCGGCAATAATAGTTAAATTAAACAATATTTTAGATAATTACATTAGGTTTCACCTTGAAAGAAAGAATTTTAAGAGTTTGGAGTTTTTGAATACCATAAAAAAAATTTAGGAGTGATTAATTGTGGAATTTACTTTAGAGCAAGTTGATGAGGTAAGAGAAAGAACAGGCGTTACCTATCAAGAGGCTAAGGAAGCTTTAGAAATTGCAAAGGGAGATGTTTTAGAAGCTATAATCCATCTAGAATCTAAGGAAGGATATAGAAACCACTTTACTGAAAAGGGAAATGAGGTTATTGAAAAACTTAAAGAGTTTATTAAAAAAGGTAATGTAACAAGAATCTATTTGAGGAAAGATGGAGAAACTGTAATGAACATACCTGTAACTGCGGGTGCAGTTGGGGCATTAATGTTTACTCCAGCAACTATAGCAGGTATCTTAGTAGCCCTTGCAACAGGCCATAGACTAGAAATAGTTAAAGATGATGGAGAGGTTATAGACATACAAGATATAACTGAGGATGCCCTTAATAATGTTAAGGATAAGGTGGATATGGCAAGGGATAAATTCACTAAGAAGATGCAAGAAGAAGATTTTTCAGATGAAGAAGATAATGAATAATTTTTAGACCTTGCTGTTTACAAATCAAATACAATATGTTAAAATCAATAAAAAAATAGTGGGTGCTTTGATGGAGAAGAGTAACTAAGTATTTATTGTAGAGAGTCGGTGCTGCTGGGAATCCGATATAGGTATTTAGTGAAGGGAGCTCCTGAGCAATACCGGCATGAGAGGATGTATATACATCAATCAGGGTGGAACCGCGGAAGAATACCTTTCGTCCCTTTTCAGGGATGGGAGGTTTTTTTTATATTAAAAAAATAATAAGCTCTAGGAGGTATAAATATGGCAAAAAAAGAACGTTCAACAATGGATAAGGTTGTATCATTATCAAAATCTAAAGGATTTGTATTTCCAGGCTCTGAGATTTATGGAGGACTAGCTAATACTTGGGATTATGGTCCTTTAGGCGTAGAATTAAAAAATAACGTGAAAAGAGCATGGTGGAAGAAGTTTATCCAAGAAAGTCCATATAACGTAGGCTTAGATGCAGCAATTTTAATGAATCCCCAGGCTTGGGTAGCATCTGGTCACGTAGGAGGCTTCAATGATCCCCTTATGGATTGTAAAAAATGTAGGTCAAGATTTAGGGCCGATAAAATGATTGAAGATCATTTAGCCTCAGAGAACGAAGCTGATGTAATAGTTGATGGATGGCCAAATGAACGTATGGAAAAATACATTGATGAAAAGGGTATAAAATGTCCTGACTGCGGAGAAATAGATTTTACAAGTATTAGACAGTTCAATCTTATGTTTAAAACATTCCAAGGTGTTGTTGAGGACTCTCAATCAGAAATATTTTTAAGGCCTGAAACGGCTCAAGGTATTTTTGTAAACTTTAAAAATGTTCAAAGGTCCCGTAGAATGAAAATACCATTTGGAATTGGACAAATAGGAAAATCCTTTAGAAATGAAATAACACCAGGTAATTTTACCTTTAGAACTAGAGAATTTGAGCAAATGGAGCTGGAATTCTTCTGTGAGCCCGGTGAAGATTTAAAATGGTTTGATTACTGGAAGCAGTTTTGTCATAACTGGCTATTGAGCTTGGGTATGACTGACGAAAATATCAGATTTAGAGATCATGATGACGATGAATTATCCCACTACAGTAATGCAACTACAGATTTAGAGTACAAGTTTCCATTTGGATGGGGAGAGTTATGGGGAATAGCCGACAGGACTGACTTTGATCTTAAAAAGCATATGGAGCATTCTGGCGTTGATTTAAGCTATCAAGACCCAGTTACCAATGAAAAGTATGTTCCATACTGTATAGAGCCTGCACTGGGTGCTGATAGAGTTACACTGGCATTTCTGCTTGATGCATATGAGGAAGAAAAGCTTGATGATGGGTCCGAAAGAACAGTGCTTAAATTCCATCCTACATTAGCACCTTTTAAAGCCGCAGTATTCCCACTTACTAAAAAGCTTAGAGAACCAGCGGAGGAAATATTCAAAAATCTTGCAAAGAAATTTATGGTGGATTATGACGAAGCGGGTAGTATAGGAAAGCGATATAGAAGACATGATGAAATTGGTACTCCACTATGCATAACTGTTGACTTCGATACCCTTGAAGATAAAAGTGTAACGATAAGAGATAGAGATACAATGCAGCAGGAAAGGATTAAAATTGAGGAATTAGAAGATTATATTAGTAAAAAAATAGAGTTTTAATACAAATAGTAAGGATGGCATTTTAGCTGTCCTTTATTTGTTATAGATATGTGACTGAGAAGTTTTAGTTTCAATCTTTTGCTGTGAGCTGTCAGCTGTTAGCCAAATAGGCATTGTAGTTTTAGCCTGAGAAATATTTCAAAAAAAGGTTAAGCTTCTAAGTCACACATCTATATACTATGAATAATGCATAAAAATTTAAAAAAATTCATAAAAAATAAAGACAAATAAAAGGAAATAGTATATAATAATTTGGTAATAGTATAACACATATGCTGGAAAAGAGGTGATTATTATACAATTTAATGATCGACAGAAGAAAATTATTGAAATAGTAAAGAAAAATGAACCCATTACCAGCGAGCATATAGCAGAAGCTTTAAATTTAACTAGGGCTACCTTAAGACCTGATCTTGCCATATTAACTATGTCAGGGGCATTAGAGGCAAGACCTAAGGTGGGCTACTTTTATTCAGGAAAATCTCAGAAGGATGAGATATATGAAAAAATAAGCAAGATAAAGGTTAGCGATATCAAGTCTGTTCCAGTGGTTGTAGAGGAAAAAACCTCTGTATATGATGCTATAGTAACGATGTTTCTAGATGATGTTGGGACTATATTTGCCATTTCAGAGGGCTATCTTTCTGGGGTTGTATCTAGAAAAGACTTTTTGAAAAACTGCATGGGTGGAACCGATATAAATAAGGTTCCAGTAGGAGTTATCATGACAAGGATGCCAAATATCATTACAGCATTTCCCGACGAAACAGTACTAGAGGCAGCTCAAAAAATAATAGAGCATGAAGTGGATAGCCTACCAATAGTTCAGAAGGAAATCATTGATGA
>JANQEZ010000057.1 GCA_028278115.1 Clostridia bacterium | reverse complement strand
TTTAATTACACGTAATTCTATTTCTTGATTTTCAACCTTCCCTTTCAATTCTTTTACATCATTCCTAAGCTCATTTATTCCTTCTATACTCTGTTTATATCCATCATAAAGGGCTTTGTGGTTTTCGTCTGTTTTGTTTTCTAGTCTCATGATATCTTGTTTTACACCATCAATTTTATCATCTATTTTTTTATCTAATTTATTAAAACCATTTTGCATTTCACTATACATCTTCTCAAGCAATTCAAAAGTTTTATTCTCCATAACTATCAACTCCCCGAATTTATTCTTGATGACATAGTTGTAATTTTACTTTTTACTCTAAAAGCTAATTTGATTACAGACCCATTTCATAAATTTTTTGAAGGATATTTAAATATAACTGTTTATCATCTTTTGACTCTGCGAATTTGTACCATTCTATTAGCCTATACCCGAACATTATAAGTATCAGCTCCCATACGCAATTATCCGTTTGATGGGATAGTACATCCGTATATTCTGAAAATCCTTTGTAATAAGCGGGGATACATCTATGGTAACATTCAAGCATGTAGTCAATATCTGCTTCGTCAGAAATCAGACTTGCAATATCTTCTCCCATATAGCCCCATCCAGTGGTATCCCAGTCAATAAGAGTAATCTTACCATCTGCATAGAATATATTTTCTACCCAAAAGTCTCTATGGCAAAATACTATAGGGAGGCTTTTAATACGTTCCCATATTGCATCTGAGCTCTCATCTATATTAATCAGCATATTACATATGTGTTTGGGGATTTCACAGTTATCAGAACGAATATAATCATACACCTCTTTCCAAGACCTGTAATGCAGATAGTAGTTTTTTGTAAAATCTACTTCACTAAGGTTGGAAATGTTTCCAAGAACACTTGGCTTGTGAACATATAACCTGCCTTGAAAACGTCCCAGCTCTTTAGCTGCCCGTTCATACATTTCAACCGTCATACTCTGACCTGACACACCTTCAACAAATTCCATCCATATTTGCGTTTCATCATTATTCAACTGTGCATGATAGCATTTAGGGCAACGGATAGTATCAGAGAATACCTCACCAAAATCCGCTATGTATAGGTCATATTCTCTACGCCAAGAATCTGGATCTCCGCGACGCTTCCATTTCTTTTGTCTCTTCAAAACAACCTTATATGGTAATTCACTACCATCTTCGGTTTCTGCTAATCCTGAAATAAGCCTTACATCACCCACAGTTCCACCTTGTAAAAACTGGGATTGGTAAGTTGCACGGATTACTTTAGCACCAAGCATTTCACGTAGTACATATATGAGTGTTTCGTCACTAACCTTTACTGGTTCTAACTCTAAAGAAATATTACTCATTTCTAAACTCCTTCCTGTTATCTTCATACATGTCAAAAGGGATGAAGATCACTTTTACCCTAAAAGATAAAAGAAAAATCTATAAAAAATAATTAGTTCTTAAATTATGAATCCACTTCATTACGAACTCCTTTAATCTCATTATCCATAATATCAAATCTACTTTGAATATCACTATACATTTTTTCAAGTAACTCAAGAGTTTTATTTTCCATAGTTATCAACTCTTTAAAATCATTTTATCATAACTCTATGACATAAAAAAGTTGTTTTATAAAACCTCTAATATTGGATTCTAATCAACTATTTTTGTCTTTAAATATAAAACCATAGCATAGATATTTCTTAATCAAGATATTGTCAACAACCCCGTCCCCTTGTCATTTTAGTAATTTTACAAAAGGACTCTTGACTCATTTATTTATTGCTATAAAATGGATATTATAGTAGTATCAGGTGTATACTATATTTTTCTAAAAGAGGTGAATATTATGACATTTAGTGGTTGTAGACAAGCAAATCATAATGAAAGAGTCCACAAAATTCTTATTATTGTTGGGTGGATATGTGGTATCTTCTATTCATTTTCTATGATTCAAACAACTTTGGAAGGTAATAGGACTTTAGAGCAGTTTATTGGCTTAGTTGGAATTATTTTTTTAGGTAACACTATAGCTTCAATTATGTATTTTAGGAACAAATCAAATTATTATTTTGCTATACCCTTGCTATTAGGAGTATATTTACCATGGTCTTACATGCATATAACAAGTGAATCAAATATATTATTTACAGGGTTTATACCACTTATAGTAATCTATTCACTACTGGGTAATAAAAAGCAAATTGCCCTGCTAAGTATATTAACCCTAGTGACTAATATCATTAGTGTAGCCTATAGGCTTCAAACCTTTGAGAATCTAACTAAAACTGATAAAAGCGCAAGTATTGTTACTATTCCCATAACTATTGCCATTGTAGCATCCATTTATTTAATCACTTCAATAACTTCAAAGATGAGATCAGAGTCTGAAAAAGATTTCAAGAATATAAGTGAGAACAAGGAGAAACAAGAAAAAATATTGTCAGATATCAGTCATACTGTAGAGGTATTAAATGAAAATCTTGAAAAGGTCAATGTTTTTATCAAACAAGTTTCTACTTCTTCTATGGAACTGAATAACGGAATAAATGAAATAGCCTTAGGAGCAGCATCTACTTCTGAGAATATCAGTGAACAATCGCAATTAATAGAAACAATTCAAAACAAAATAACTAGTTCAACTTCTATGATTCAAGAAAATCATAAGACCTCACAGCAAAATATGACGTTACTTAATGATGGACGAAATAACATAATTGAGCTTGACAACATTACTAAAACAGTAAAAACAAATAACGAGAATGTTTATGGTATTATTAAGAATTTAACCAACAAAACAAGCAGTATAGGCAGTATGATAGCAACTATTACAAATATTTCTGAACAAACAAATCTATTAGCTTTAAATGCATCTATAGAGTCAGCAAGAGCTGGTGAAGCTGGAAAGGGCTTTGCTGTAGTTGCAGGTGAGATCAGGAAACTATCTGAAGAAACACGAAGTCTATCAGACAATATAACCAATGATATATTAATTTTAGAAAAGGAAAGCACTAATTCTATTGAAGCAATTAACAGTCTCAATTATGCTTTGATTAAACAATCACAAATCGTTTCTTCTACAGTTGAAACCTTCAATATGGTAACTACACAAATGGAATTGAGCAATAAGAATATTAGTAAAGTAGCTGATAAAATAACAGAAATTGAAAAGGCTAATAAAAGAATATTATATGGGGTTAATGAAGTTGTCTCTGTAGCTAAGGAAACAATGGCCCAAACTCAACAGTCAACCGCTATTTCCGATAATTTTGCTCAAAATGCCAGTTTGTCATCTAGATCAATAGAATCAATGAACCAAACAGTGAATACATTGAATAAATATCTAAATGAGTAGCTATAGTAAAATCTTAGTAAAACTTAATTTGTACATATACTATGTTAATGGACATACCAAAACATCCGATGATTCTAGGGATTTTTAATCTATATAAGTTAAAGTTTTCACTGGTTTCTCTAAATATTACCTCTTTCACTTAAATTAAATAAAATATGAAAGAAGGGCTTATTATGACTATACCTGCATGGCAATATTTATTTTCTATGTCACTTTATATGGTTATTTTATATGGGTTTCATGAGATGTCTAGGAAATATATTAAAGGTACAGCACTCTTTTTCCTTCTAGCTTTATTTACATTTCCACTATGGATTCAAAATCTAGATGGTTGGTTTCGTATTGGAAAAACTTTGATTGTTTTAATACCGATAAACTTTGTTAATATTGTACGATTAAGCTTCCAAAGAAAAGAACATGGATGGGAAAGCCTTAGAAAAAATTGGGTGCTTTGGGTATTTTATTTGATACTGTCCCTTAATATTGTAGAAGCCTCTATTAAAGACCTCTCCTTAGGAAATTATTTTAATACTATTTCTGGCTTTATTTTATGCTTAACCATTCCACTTCCACAAAAAGCATGGCGTGTTGGAACTGAAAAGGACGATTATTATGATTTGATTGCTGATTTACCTTTTGCCTGGAGTCTATTATATACAACATGGAATGCTGCCTTTGTATATGCTGAAAATCCCGGATACTTGGCTAGTTCAATTTGTATATTAACAGTACCAATCATTAGAAGCTTTTATAAAAAACGTTATGATTTATGGATGAGTGCAAGGGCCTATACTTTAGGTCTGCATATATTCATACGTGCTACATACGATGTTTTTACACCTATTATGGATTCAAGTGCTTGGTCAAATGATAGAGCTGTATATATTTGGAGCTTAATTAATCTAGTTCTCCATGCTGGATATTTAATTATGTGGCTTATATCATTTTATAAAAAGAAGACATCTAAAAGGAAAATGAATTATGTGTAGTAGTTAATACTAAAATTATCTTTATTGTATAAAAACATATAGATATTTACTTGATTTTTTATCATTTGCAGGGAAGTTCGTGGCTAGACCAGCAAGAAAATTTTAGATAATGTTGAATGATTCAGCCACAATTATAACCCTACAATATTTTCTATGCTGTTTTTGTATAGCTATAATCTTCAGAGAATTACTCCTTATAAAAAAGCTCATCATATTCTTTCGCTTTGTCTGGGTCTACATTATATAATGGTGATTCATGATATGTTCCCGTAATACCTTCCAAATCTCCATATATAAGTTCCATTGCCATAAATGCCGGGTAGTTTTTACCATTAAATGTGGTAATATTAAATTCTTTTGCCTCTTTAAATCCAAACCGTGGGTAATAAGATGGATGACCGAAAAATATCACTGCACCATAACCCAATCGAGCAGCAACTTTAAGTGAATGTACCATAAGAGCACTACCTACACCTTGTTTTTGAAACTCAGGTAAAACACTTAAAGGTCCAAAGTTAAGTACATCATGACGTGACCCATCAGGTAAAAGTACATAGGCCTTACTAAATATAACATTTCCTACCAATCGTCCGTTAACCTCTGCCACAAAGTCAAGCTCTGGTACAAATTCAGGGGATGTACGTAATGTGTGTACCAGATAATGTTCATCGCATCCAATGCCTATTTTTTCAATACGTTCTGCTTTCCAAAATGCCTTCCGGGTAAGAAGTTCAACCGCTCTCCAATCATCTTCTTTTTCAAGTCTTACAATTATCTCCATTTCTTTTATCATAGAATTAGGTACTCTTCCTTCAACTTCCTCATCAAAGGAATAAATTTTCAGATCAATTGCCTGTGAATATTCTTCTTCATTTAATTTTCGGATAATCATATTATTCCTCCCATAATTATCTAGATTGCAGCTAGAGCATACTCATCACCCTAAATTACATAACTATTCTACATAGTAATTCTTTATCCTTCAATATTTTTCAATAATCATAAAAAACTAAGTAATCATTTGTTTATACTCTGCTATGGGCTATCATGCCAATAGAGATTATAGCTTTGATTAGGAGGCATCTTGAGAAAAAGTTAAGTTTCTAATTAGCACATTTATATACTCACATGCCTTTATATACATAAAAACCCAAAGAATATGAATGAATTTTTTAAGCTTAAAACCCCTCATATTCTCGGCTTTCAAAAAGTTTTCTTTTTGCAGAGTTTAGATAGATGTTTTTGCAAACTTAATTGCTATCTAATCCTCATTCAAACTATTGAATCTTTCCTGTAATTCCTTTAAATCTTTAAAACGTCCTTTTCGTATATCCTTTTCTAATTTCCTCTTTTTGAAGGATATAAAAAGTTGGTCAAGGTCATAACCGTGGGGATACAGCACTTCTCTTCTCTGGTCAAGGCTAACCCTTTTCTCATTGACCTCGTCGTATTTTCCGTCTCTGAATACTACTACCTTATATTCATCAATTTTATGCTGGAATACAAGGCTGTGATTTCCAGTCTCGTTTAATATTATTCGATCCCCCTTATTGTAAATAACTCTTTTGCTATTGAGCTCCATATTAGTATTTTTGATTTCTTCTACTCTGCTTTTCTTTTTGGAAAATTTACGTATATTCCTCACTTTCACTATTTCATTGCTGTCATTGATTTTGTGTACTCTTTCAATAATTTTATCGGGAAGTCCTAGTTCCTTTGAAATCCAAAGGGCATTACTCTCACCTGCTACACCTATCAAGAGCTTGTAAAGGGGTTTTAATGTTTTCCTGTCAAAATCCATTGAAGCATTTAAAAAACCTTCATGAATTTCACTGTATTCCTTTATCTTACTGTAATGGGTGCTTGACAGTGTAATTGCTCCACGGTTATATATTTCTTCTAAAATAGCAATTCCAAGGGCTGCTCCATCCCTCGGGTCTGTACCTGTTCCTATTTCATCAATCAACACCAATGTTCTTCTTGAAGACTTGTTTACAATATCAACCAGGGACTTCATGTGTCCTGAGAATGTGGACAATGACTGTTCTATGCTTTGGGAATCTCCAATATCTACGAGTATTTTATTGAATATTGATATGCTGCTGCCCTTTCCAACTGGAGGAAGTATTCCACTTTGAGTCATAAGTGCTATTAAACCCACTGTCTTTAGAGTTATTGTTTTTCCACCAGTATTAGGTCCAGTTATTATTAAGGTTCTATATTCTTCCCCAATTCTTATGTCAAGGGGCACAGCTTCGCTTCCAAGCATTGGATGCCTTGCTTTTTTTAGATTAATAATTTCATTATCTCCAATGTCGATTTCATTGCCTCCGATTGCCACAGAATATTTGCCCTTTGCAAATATAAAGTCATATTTTCCAATAATGAATATTGCATCACTTATTGAATTGAGATTTTCAAAAATCATTCCCGAAAGAGTCATTAATATCTGATTACACTCCTCTTTTTCTTGGGCTCTAAGCATTACGATTTCAACAGTTAAGTCCTTTATAGAATCAATCTCAACGTAAACTGTTGAACCTGACGAAGATGAGTCTATTACTGTTCCATTTACGAACTTTCTTGCTGATGATTTAATTGGTACTACATATCTTTCGTCCCTTTGGCTATAATAGTTTTCTTGAATGTATTTTGCATTTTTTTCTGAGGTAAGAAATTTGTTTAATCTGTCTATTCTCTTTGCATGAAGTGCAGCAATTTTTTTTCTGATTTTTCCCAGTGTATTGCTGGCCCTTGAATGAACAATGCTGCCCTCTATACAGTATTCTATTTCACTTTCTATAGGCTTGAAGCTCTCAAGGCTTAAAGAGTATGCGTATAGTTTAGGGGCGATAAATTCATACTTTTTTATTGATTTTTTTAAATGTCTTATGCATCTTAAAAAATCAGCTACCTTTAAAAGCTCCTCTGGATGAAGGAACATACCCTTTTCTACTTTTTTAATGAAAGGAGTTATATCATTGATTCCACCAAGACTAATGCCAGAACCCTCTCTGAGAATCCTCACAGCTTCTCTTACTTCATCGTACTTATCTAATATCACTTTCGGGTTGGTGCTCGGTATCATTTCATCAACTAATGTTTTTCCTAAATTGCTTGCTGCATATTTTTTAATTTTTCCTTTAATATCATTGTACCCCAATATTTCAAGGGTTTTTTCTATGTTCAATTTTCAATCCCTCCAAATTATTAATTTCATTATGTCCACATTTATTTGACTTTATTTTTTCATTCTAGAAATCTCTGAATATGCATCTACATATTCATTTTCAACATCTGACACACTTCATCCCTCCAAAAAATAAAGGCTGTAGGTATACAGAACACACCTACAGCCTTATATCATTCCTTTTTTCATACTATTTT
>JANQEZ010000055.1 GCA_028278115.1 Clostridia bacterium | reverse complement strand
TTTCTTTATACGCTGCGACCTCTCACTTTCAGCACGCCTCGAACTTCGGATTTCGGGGAAGCCTGTCATCTTGTTGACTTTGTCAACAATCTGAAATAGAGTCTAAAATCAGACTCTATTTAGACTCTATTTTTATTTATCTATGATACTCATCTAAATGCTGTTGAATCATTTCTTCAGTCTCTATTCTATTTCTTTCTATTGCTCCTGAATATTGCTGCCTTTGTATTTCATCTATGTCTTGAATCATTCTATCGGTATTTTGAACAATCGCCTCTGCTATTGCTTCATGTAAATCTGCCTTTCTCACTTGAGTTGTATCATTAATATCATTTAATATATCGACTAATTGATCTTGCGTTAATCCTGCCATTTTAAGTTCCCCCCTTCTATATTAAAAACTATTCAGAAATACAAAAAGTATTCTAATAAGTTTTTATAGTATAGATGTGTGACTTAGAAACTTAACCTTTTTTAGAAATATTCCTTAAGCCAAAACTACAATGACTATTTGGCTAACAGCTAACGGCTGACAGCTCACAGCAAAACATTGAAAGTAAAACTTCTCAGTCACACATCTATATAGAGAAACCATACATAGTGAAACTTAATTTACCTCTTATCATACTTAATCTAGTCCTTCTCCACTAGATATAATAAGATTATCTGTGGTGGACCCGAACATGCTGCTGTACTTGTCGTTTTATTCTTTGTCGATTTCTTGCCTGTATACTTCGAGCCACTTTAAGATTGTTTTGTGCAATTGCGCTACCTATTGCTGTATGTAAGTTTGCTTTTATGATCCTACTTCCCGGGTTGGCCCTATCCATTATCTCAATTAATTGTGTTTTAGTTAATCCCGCCATAACACTCCTCCTTCCTATATAAGATTATTCATTAAGAAGAAGAATATTACATAACCTATATTATAAATTTTATTGCATCAAATTAGATGTTAATAACCCTTGATTATATATAGATTTATACGCTGACTTCTTTTATTAGAAAATCACAATTTCAATACCCTTTTAAGCTTACTTTTATCTATATCAACTCCGACTCCCATATGTATTCCTCTATTTATTATTTCTTCTACGGCTTTTTTTCTCGTTATTGATGAAAGTTTATTACCCCATTCCTCCGGCAGCCAATTTTCTACTAGTTCATAGGTATTTGCAGGCCATCCATAGGGCTCACCTTGTTTATTTATTTTTCTTTTACTTCCAGCAACGGTAATATAGTATTCCTTTTGTAATTGTTTTAATGCAGTATCCACAGCACTTCCGCCTTTTTTCTTAGTAACGCCCATTTCATCTCTTATATCCTTTGTACTGAGAATTCCCTTTTCTTTAAATAGGTTCCATAGCTTCCATTGATTCTGATTTATATGTCCTGATTCCCATCTTGATATCATAGTTCCCTCTGGATGATATGCTAAGTAAAAGATATTATACATTTCAGGTGACACAAATCCTTTATGTCCGCCAATAATACAGCCAAATGCCAGCTTCTTGTCCTGAGCACACCTGCTTTTCCAGCTCCACGGGTCGGTTTCCTTGTTTCCCGTATGCCACATATCTTCATGGGTTTCCCCAGCTACGGAAGGTAATCCATCTAAGACATTGGATAACGTCATAAAGCCACAATCCTTTACTCTTTCAATAAACTCCTCATATGTTCGTAATATTTTCATGGTTCCTCCATTTCTACTATCTTTGTATTTCTTGAGCAGGCAAAGGTATAGTAGTATAGATATTATCTATATACACCAGTGCTGATTTAGATGTAAATTTAAGAACACAATAATCTGGGTCTGTTTCGCCCTTTGGAAAGTGTTCAATGAAAGACTCCTGCCACAGTTCCCCTTTAAGTTTATTATCCTCAATTACTTCAACTTCACCTATTAAAGATATTCCATCATTATATGAAACACCAGCCTTTGGATTTTCCAAATAATGTTTGACTTTTTTTGAGTGTGTCCCCGTAGCAAAATAAATCGTATCTAAGGACTCAGCACTGATATTTGACATCACTATAGTCCTTGGATAACCATTTTCATCAATGGAGCTAAGCACAGCAGTTTCTGATTCAGATATAAGCTTTATTAGTTTTGATATTACTTCACTTTTCATGTTTTCATCCCCATTTCTTATTTTTAACTTGAATCCTTGTAATATCCAATTGATTCAAATTTTCTTATATCATAACAGGGCTAACATGACAGCTATATGTCTTGTTCATAATTTTTTATTATTTTTTCTGCTCTCCTTTTTATTTCAATGGAGATATCCTTAGGTTCAATAACCTTAGCCTTACCTCCAAATCCAAGTATCCAGCTAATAATATACTCTCTATTGGTAAAACCTACCGTAAGCTTTATTGTATTTTCTTCTGTAATTATATAACTATTAGGTCCATAGGAATCAATTACAAGGTGTTCAACACTTCTATCAAAAATAATTGTTATCTTATTGCTATCAACGAGGAAATCCCCTACTTTACTTTTTTTATCTGGTATAGCTTGTGGTATGTATAGCTCCTCTGTTAATAGTAACTTCCACATACGGTTTAACTTAAAAAGCCTAAAATCCTTTCTCCATTTACAGTATCCAAATAAGTACCATGAGGTCCATTTAAAAATTATATAATATGGCTCAACAAAACGATTACTAATCCCCTTTTCAGAGTAATAGTCAAATGATACAATTCTATTTTCTCCAATTCCTGTTTTTAAATCTCTAATTTTGCTGGAAAGACTTGTTTTATAATGTGAAGCCAAGTCAATTATAATACTATCCTTTAATGAAAGTATTGCTTGGTCTTTGGGGCAGAGCTTAAACAATATTTTTTCAATATTTGATTTCTCAGATACACTATCTATACCCTTTAGTCCTACAATAATATCATGTAGCTCATCCTTTGTTAAAAATGCTTTATCTAATTTATAGCCTTCCCATATTG
>JANQEZ010000011.1 GCA_028278115.1 Clostridia bacterium | reverse complement strand
ATGAACCTGTTTTTTATATATTAGACTTTATCTAGCTTTTTCTCTTTATTTCTATGATTTTCAAAATCTCAAATTTGGTAGCATTTTAGGGTTTTTAGAGTAAAGCTTAACTTATACATGACCCAAATATGCGATGATTCTGGGGATTTTTGATGTGTACATTAATATAGTATATGTATAAATTAAACTTTTGACTGGAATCTCTATAGGTAACCAACTTTAAAATGAAAAAAATTATATTGCTGAAAGGGGGATTATGATATTTTATTTCCGCTTATGCAATGAACCTGTTTTCTATATATCTTAAAGATGAAAACAGATTCATTGAAATCACTAAAATATCATAATCCTTTTAGTTTTATTTCACTCTATTGTTGGTTACCTATATATTTTTCAAGTTTGACCTTTGATCCTTAATCTCTAATCTGTCCATCTCCGTAAATAATATATTTTATCGTTGTAAGCTCTTCAAGTCCCATGGGTCCCCTTGTGTGGAGCTTTTGTGTGCTTATACCTATTTCTGCACCAAAGCCAAATTGTGAACCATCGGTAAATCTGGTGGATGCATTTACATATACTGCCGAAGCATCAATTTCTCTTAAAAACCTTTGAGAATTATTATAATCATTTGTGATTATTGCTTCTGAGTGATTTGTGCCATACTTATATATATGCTCTATGGCTTCATCTATAGAATCTACAACCTTAGCTGCTAATATATAATCTAAATACTCTGCAGCCCAGTCTTCTTCAGTAGCCTGCTCTATATTCTTTAAAATCTCTCTGGTCTTAGAGCATCCCCTTATCTGAACACCTTTAGAAATCAGACTTTCCCCTAACCTTGGTAAAATCTCCTTAGCTATATTTTTGTGAAGGAGGATAGTTTCTATTGCATTACATACCCCAGGTCTTTGAGTTTTTGCGTTCATAACTATATCATGGGCCATAGTATGGTCTGCACTTTCATCAATAAATACGTGACAATTTCCAACTCCGGTTTGTATTACGGGTACAGTTGAATTATTTACTACGGTATTTATTAGCCCTGCACCACCCCTTGGGATTAATACATCAATATATGTATTTAATGTCATCATCTCATTCACTGCATCTCGGTCGGTTATATCAATAAATTGTATACATCCCTTAGGCAGTCCATTTTCCTCAGCCGCCTTCTTAATTATTTGTATAAGAGCTGTATTTGAATGTATTGCTTCAGACCCGCCCCTTAGTATAACAGCATTTCCAGCCTTTATACATAAAGCTGCAGCATCCACCGTTACATTTGGTCTGGATTCATATATCATACCAATTACACCTAAAGGAACTCTTATCTGACCTATCTGTAAATCATTCTCGGTTTTCCACATCTTCAAAACTTCCCCTATTGGGTCCCTGAGGGCAGCTACTGTCCTTAGTCCATCTGCCATAGACATTATTCTCTTTTCATTAAGTAAAAGTCTATCTAGCATATACTGGGACAGTCCCTTTTCCTTACCATTTTTAATATCCTTTGCATTTTCATATATTATCAAATCCTTATTACTTAATAATGCCTCTGCCATTGCTTCTAGAGCTGTGTTTTTGACCTTAGAGCTTATGGTTGTCATCTCACGTGAAGCTGCCTTTGCAGCTTTGGCCTTTTCTATTACATACTCCCTTGTGTTCATTTATTTCCCACCTTATCTCTAATCATTATATGGATATACGCTTTTATAATTTAATATTTCCAAAATCTTCGCCATTGGCCTCTAAAAGTAAATATTCTTTTTATAGAAATAATTTAACTCTTTGAGCTAGTAAATCATTAATTTTAGTTTATCAATACTTAAGGGGGTTTTGATATTTCATTTGAGTGATTTTTATGAATCTGTTTTAACCTACAAAATA
>JANQEZ010000363.1 GCA_028278115.1 Clostridia bacterium | reverse complement strand
AACTTCGGATTTCGGGGCAGCCTGTCATCTTGTTGACTTTGTCAACAATCTGAAAAGCGACCAAGGTCGCTTTTAGCTTATTATCATACATCTTTTAATATAGGGTTACCCCTTAAAATTCTTATCTAATAGTGTATCCGCCCTTAATCATAACATATGAAGAAGCTGTTACATGCATTCCTCTAACATCATTTCTCGGTATGATTATTAGATGGTTAAGTGGGATTTCTTCTCCTGTCTGAAGGTCTACACCAATTGTCAAGTTAGAAAGTCCTTCGCCATTTTGATTGGCAATTGCAGTTGCTTTACCAGAACGCCAAATCACCTCAGTACTTTCTCCAAAATAGATTGATTTACCTTCTTCTATGAAAACGACTTGATATTTATCAGATGTACCTGATACTGGAGCCGCTGAATTATTTAAGCTTGATTTTACATCCTCCACACTGGTCTTTAGTTCCTTTACTTCATCATTAATATTATCAATCATATTCTTAAGCTCAACAGAATCGTTATTTATCATTTCAATATTTTGATTTATGTAATATTTAATTTGGTCTAATCTTTTTTCAACATAGCTTAAGGTTACTATGGGGTCTTTATCTGATCCCGGCTCCGACAGCATAGAGCCCCTTGCTATAGAAATGCTTCCTACTAATATAATTACAGTTACAGATATAAGTATTAATCTACTAGTCTTTTTATTATGCATCTACTTCCTCCTGAGTAAAAGGGTATTAAAAAATAAATCTTGAAAAATCTCATTAAATAATTTATTTTTTCATATCCCTAAATTTTCGACTGCGTACATCTACATTTTATCATAAATACTTTAAATTAAATATACTAGAAATTTTATTTTCACAAAGAATTAATATTTGTTTATATTACATATATAAACCCCTTACTACTCAATAATAGTAAAGGGTCTTTTATATTATATTTCGATAAGTCCTAAGCTTACCATTAAGCCTTCGTTTACTTTTCTCATCATTTCATCATCAAGTTTACAAATTTTCTCAATAAACCTTCTTTTATCAACTGTCCTGACTTGTTCAAGGAGAATAACAGAGTCTTTAGGAAGTCCGTATTGAGTTGCATCTATCTCGATATGAGTTGGAAGTTTAGCCTTGTTAATTTGAGAAGTAATAGCTGCAATTATAACAGTTGGACTATACTTATTACCAATATCGTTCTGTATTATGAGTACTGGTCTTACGCCTCCTTGTTCTGAACCAACGACAGGACTAAGATCTGCATAAAATATGTCTCCTCTTCTAATTATCAATCTACTCACACTCCGCAGCAAGTTCCGCCTCATATTTTTCAAGGCAGCTTAAATCTATATCCATCCCCATTTCAGCGTAAATTAAATTTATAGCAGCCATATCCTTATATCCATTTTTCATAAACTCTCTCATCTCCATTCTTTTTCTCTCCCTCAAATATGCTTTCATGGCTTCTCTTATGAATTCACTTCTATTTCTTTTTTCCATTTTTACTATGTAGTCAATTTCTTCAAGCAGAGAGTTTGGAACACAAACCATAATCCTCTTTGTTTCGGCCATATTGCACCTCCAAGGGAACTAACTTAACTGAACGGAAATGTATCATTTTAATCTTCTAAAGATAAGCTCATTATATAATATATAGTATAAGTGTGTCAATCTATAACAATTTTTATTCAAATAAAGCATAGATTAGTATATTTTCTTTAATTTGATATTTCTACAATTTTTTATGCTAGACCAAGGATTTCCAATGGCTTTGATATGGTATTTGATATTAAATCCTTGATATATAATCACAAATACTGATTATTTTACCATTTTTTACATATACCCTTGGAACCCTTTTGCTTATCATACATATTATCTCATAGTTTATAGTATCAATGCTATTTGCAACTTCATCAATAGTTATTCTATTTTTTCCATCTTCACCAAATAGTACAACACTATCACCTTTGGACACTTCTACGCCTGTAACGTCGAGCATACATTGGTCCATACATATTCTTCCCACAACAGGAACCTTTTCACCACTTACCAATGCATTGGCTTTTCCACTTAATAGTCTGGTATATCCATCGGCATATCCAATTGGAAGGGTGGCTATTTTTGTCCTTCTCTGGGCCTTAAACTTTAATCCATAGCTAACTCCAGTTCCCGCTTCGATTTCCTTAAGGTGTGAGATTTTAGCCTTTAGCGACATAACTTCCCTTAGCTTAATATTTTCCCTACTTACTTCATTAGATGGGTACAGTCCGTAGAGCATAATTCCAGCCCTAACCATATTATAATTTAAATCAGGTGAATCTATAATAGCTGCACTATTGGATACATGCTTTATAGGTATCTCAATACTTGTCTTTTCTAAAGAATCGCAGACATAATTGAATCTCTCAACCTGCTTATAGGTAAATTCCTTATCCCTTTCATCTGCAACAGCAAAATGAGTAAAAATCCCTTCGATAATTACATTAGGAAGTCTGCTTATTTTTCCAATGATCTTAAGGGTTTCATCATCGGACCTCATTCCTAATCTGCTCATGCCCGTATCAATCTTAATATGTATCTTTACCTGTTTATTCATATCCAGGGCTTGCCTTGATAAAGCTTCTGCTTGTTCATAGGTGTATATGGTTTGGATGATATTATTTTCTACAACTAGGTAAAAGCTTTCATTAGGCGTATATCCCAATATCATTATAGGTATTTCCCTATATGCCTTCCTCAGTTGTATAGCTTCTGATAAAGTTGCAACAGCAAATCTATCTGCACCATTATTAATTAAGGTTTCGCCTATTTGAATAGCTCCATGACCATATCCATCGGCCTTAATTACTGCAGTAACTATGGCATCAGGCTTAACGACCCTTCTGACTTCCCTAATATTATGGGCGAGATTATCTAAATTCACCTCTGCCCAAGCAGGTCTTAATCCTTTCATCTTTTGCATGTTAACCCTCCAGTTATGGTAGTACTATATATCTCCCTTAATTTTAAATATATTATCATCCAAATTCTCATTAAAGCTAAATTCTATGTATTTTACATCTATTATTACATTATCCTTTGGGTCTAAGATTTTAAGTTTGTTGGGGTAGTAATTTTTAATATCAAACCATAGTCTTTTCTTACTAAAATAAGGATGATTTCCTGGAATATCTGTACCAATTAAAATGTATTTCTTATCTTCAACAGTTTCCCTACTGAGATGAGGACTTTCAGTATTTAAAAAATTGTTTAAAAAGTATCCTAAAAAAAATTTTTGTTCAATAGTATTAGAAAAATCCTCCATAAGCCACTCTTGACCTATCCTTGGATGGGATACCCAAGCCCTTTTACCATTATATATTGTTACTTTACCCTTTAAATTTTCAGGAGCAATAACTTCAATTTTATATTTATTTGGAGCCTTATACCATTGCTTAGCAGTGTATTTAATTGGCTCTTTATTTCCATAGACAGTTATATCTGCCGTACATACATAGCTTTTCATTTCTACCATTTGCTTCTGGGCTCTATAGAATATTTCTTCATCGGTTTTTTCGCTACATCCCGTTATCAGTAAAATCATTATAAAAAATACTATCCATGATTTACTTTTCAAAACAACCTCCTCCAACAAAGAATCTATTCGCTGCTTAATATTCCTTTCATAGTTTAAACTAGCTTTCAAGAGATATTCAAGTAGGGATAAAATCCTCTATACTCACTTGTTTCACTAATAGATATGTCTTAAAATATTGCTTCTTGTTATTATGCCCACTAGTTTATTTTCGTCATCTACTACAGGAACTCTATTAATTTTCTTATCCAATAGAATATTTACTATCCTTTCAACCTCTGTATCTTCCTTAACTGTAATAACCTTCTTATTCATAACATCTTTAACTCTATAGGCTGTCATTTTCTTAATTTCTCTTTCTAGCTTTTTAAAGCTTTCCAAAAATACTATACCATCTAAAATAGGAATAAATGCAGGTAGATGTAAGCTTTTTTCAGGGTATATGAGGTCGGTTTCGCTCACTATACCAACTACGCTTCCATTATCATCAACAACTGGAACTCCGCTTATGCCGCTGTTTAACATAATCTTCACGAGATCTTCTACCTTATCCTCTTCCTTAACAGATATTACATCCTTATTCATAATGTCTTTAGCTTTCATTTTATCTCTCCCTTTCAGATTTTAGTCTCAATGGTAAATGATTTAGGTCAGTTGAAGGTTCTAAGCATTTAGGTCATATCTATTATGTCAAATTTATATTTACATGAGTTTATAAATATACCTTAACTTTCTACAATATCCTTTATTGTATATGGAAGACATTCAACTAAATCTCCTGCTACAAGTCCATATTCACCTTTTTCCTTGGCTGCCCTATCTCCAGTCAGTCCGTGAATATAAACAGCAGTTACTGCGGCCTGTAGAGGCTCTAATCCCTGGGCTATGAGTCCAGTTATTATCCCTGTAAGGACATCTCCACTGCCGGCAGTTGCCATACCGGGATTTCCATTTATGTTGATAAAAGTCTCTCCTTCAGGCGACGTAATAATGGTGCTCGCTCCTTTTAAGACCACAATTACATTCCATTTTTTAGAAAAATCCTTTGCTGCTTTTATCAAATTATCCTTTATTTCATCTATTGGAATATTAGCCAGCCTCGACATTTCACCTAGATGGGGTGTAATTACTATTTTTGACTTTTTCTCCAAAAGCCATTCAATATTTTTTGCCAAAGCATTTAGTCCATCAGCGTCAATAACTAGAGGGACCTCTACATCAAATAAAACACGCTTCACTATCTCCGAAAGCTCAGATGTATTTCCACATCCAGGACCTATGGTTAAAACATTAGCTTTTTTTGTTTCTTCAATTATCTTATCTATATGATTTATTCCTATTACACCCTTTCGCATCTCCTGCAAAGGCACAGTAATAACTTCTGGAACACCAGCCTTCACCGAGGGATTCAGGCTCTCTCCTATAAACAGTTTAATCAGTCCAATACCTGTTCTAAGGGCTGCTTTACATGATAATATAGCAGCTCCAGTCATCCCCAATGAGCCTGCAATAACATTTGCCTTTCCATAGCTGCCCTTATGGGTATCCCTTTTTCTTGAGGGCAAATTATTCTCTATTGCTTCCAAATCTATTAAGTTGTAATTTAATTCTACATTTTTAATTACCTCCTTAGGTATTCCTATATCTGCAATTATCAGCTCACCATTATACTCTGCTCCAGGATAAATCAAATTACCACACTTTGGCAGACTAAAGGCAACGGTTTTATCAGCCATGATAGCCGACTTATATACCTTTCCATTATTCCCTACCACTCCCGATGGTATATCCACAGCTATGGTATATTTGCTATATTTATTTATTATATTAATTACCCTTTCACCTATTCCACTAATCTTCTTATTCAATCCTGTTCCAAAGAGTGCGTCAACCACTATTGGATAATCAATTATACTTTCCTTTAGATTTATTAGGTCATTATCGTTAATTATTTCTTTGATATCTGCACCCAATTTCTCAATTATTCTATAGTTTATTAAGGCATCACCACTAATGCCTCCTTTTTCTCCGATGATAAATAATTTAATGTCATAGCCTTTATCTAAAAGATGTCTCGCAATTACAAAGCCATCTCCTCCGTTATTCCCACGACCACAGAATATACTTATATTGTATTCTACACCAAATTCCTTCAATATTTCCTTGAAAACAGCCATGCCGGCATTTTCCATAAGAATAACTCCGGGTATTCCGTATTTCTCTATTGCCAGCTTATCAATCTTCTTCATTTCATCATTTAAAGCTACTTTCATTTTCTCACCACCTCAATTAAAAAACATATAAGGGTAAAACAAAATATAATAAATTCAGTATCATAGACTTTTAATCAAGAGTTTTCTCATCGGTACATTCTTTGAGGTCACTTCTTTCTCGTCGGTTACAAGTTACAATCTCTGTGGTCATCCTATTTTGCCCTAGTTGCAAAAGACCTTTAGGGACAGCTAAAAGAATGTAACGCTGTAACCGTCCCAAAAGCTGCGACCCAAAAGGCTGTAACCGACTGTTACGGATTCTAAAAAGTATGTACCGGCATCTACACTCCAATTGCTTGAGCTACTGCATATTCTTTGCAGTGGGATATTGATAATTCTATTTTAGTTATTCCTTGAGCTTCTGCTGTTTGCTTTGCATTTCTGTATAGAATTATTAGGGGTTTTCCAAGTTCATTTCTTACAATTTCAATATCTATCCATTTAAATCCTCTTAAACCAGTTCCCAAAGCTTTAACAATTGCCTCCTTGGCTGCAAAACTACCTGCAATAGTATAT
>JANQEZ010000362.1 GCA_028278115.1 Clostridia bacterium | reverse complement strand
TTTTAACCTACAAAATATAAGAAAAACAGGTTCATAGCATGAACGAAAAGGAAATATCAAATACCCCCGGCAGCACGAACTAGCACAAGGGGTTAAATTAATTCAATCTTTCTAACCTTTCAATCTCCTGTTCAATTACTTTCTTATCTATTCTTTTAAATAGAATTTCAATCTTATCCAGCTCTCTACCTTGGGGCACATATACTTCTCTCCAGCTAGATTCATTAAGCTTCAAAAATCTTTTTATCTTTTCACTGGCAAATGGAATAAATGGATATAATAAATTTGAAAGGTTTGCAATGATGTAAACACAGGTGTATAAGGTTTTCTCAAATTTTTTTATATCTTCCTTTATTTGTATCCAAGGTTTTTCCTTATCAAAATATTTATTGGCATTTCTTATAAAAGCAAAAACACCTTCCAATGCGTCTCTAAGCTCTCCAGCTTCTATTTTTTGACCTGCAAAATCATATATATTGTTAAGTTCTGCTTTGATTTTATCATCTACAGTTCCTTCTGGAACTCTTCCATTAAAGGATTTGTTTATAAATACTAAGGTTCTATTTACAAAGTTTCCAAAGGCTCCAAGTAATTCTCCATTATGGCTATTTATAAATTCCCTCCATGAAAAGTCTGCATCCCTCTTTTCGGGTCCATTGATTGTTAGAAAATATCTAATAGAGTCTGGCTCATAATTTTCTATTATATAGGGAATCCATATTGCCCAGTTTCTACTGGTGGAAATTTTTTTACCCTCCAGTGTTAAATACTCACTTGATATAATTCTGTCAGGTAAATGTAAGTCTTCAATTCCCAGTAGCAAAGCCGGCCATATTAGGGTGTGAAAGGGTATATTGTCCTTTCCATGTACATAATATGATACAACATCTCTTTTCCAAAATTTTTCCCAGTCTCTATTATTTTCTTTACCCCACTCTTTGCTGGCAGATAAGTATCCGCAAACTGCTTCTATCCATACATATATTTTTTTATTTTCAAAGCCTTGAGCCGGAACATCAATACCCAGGTCTAAATCCCTTGTTGCAGCTCTATCCCTTAAGCCTTCATCAAGGTATCTCCTTGTGAGCTTAACAGCATTTTCCCTCCAGTTACAGGCATTACTTAGGTAATGGTCAAGTTCATCTTGAAGCTTAGATAGAGCAAAGTATAAATGCTCCGTTGGTTTTTTCACCGGGTTGCTGTAACATAGCTTACATTTTATATTATTTAACTCATTTGGGCTTAAAATACTTCCACAATTATCGCATTGATCTCCTCTAGCTTCCTCTCCACAGCTTGGGCAAAAACCTTCGACATATCTATCCGGTAGAAACTGTTCACATTCTTCACAGTATACTTGCTCTATGGATTTTTTATACAGATATCCTTTATCAAGTAATATCTTAAAAACTTCCTTAACCAAATCTTCATGGGATTCATTATCTGTTTTACTATATATATCATAGGTAAAACCTAGCTTTTCAAAACAGTATTTAAATTCATTGTGATAATGGGTTGATATTTTACCGGGAGTTACTTTTTCCTCTCTAGCACGGATAGATATGGGAGTTCCATGGCAGTCACTGCCAGATACATAAAGTACATCCTCCCCCTTTAGTCTAAAATATCTAGCCAATATATCTCCTGAAATCAAGCCAGCAACATGCCCAACATGTAATGAACCATTGGCATAGGGCCATGCTCCACCAATAAATACACTCATGATATCTCTTCCCTTCTTATTTTATTATCGTCCTTACCGATTTAATAAGATTTACATCAGTGCTTCAGGCATTTTTTGATATATTTATTTTTGGCCAAGGACAAAGGCGTCTGGCGACGCACTTTAGTTCCAAGTTCTAGGTTCCAGGTTGCAAGTATTAGGGTCTATCTAATAAGTTTTAAAAGAAGATAACTTGAGCCCATATTTTACTGGTAATAGTTTCAATTTAACTTCTAACACTTGAGTTTACTTTGTTTCAGCTATGCAATCCCTTTAAGAAAATGCTGGAGTTCCTAGACAAAAAAATAAAACCCCGACCCAATAAAGGGACGAGGAAATCTCGCGTTACCACCCTGATTCATCATTATGTTACCATAAAGAACTCGGTAAGTGACTATCATCACCTTGCATTTTTAACGGATGCAAACCCGATCCAACCTACTTATTTTTCAGTTAGATGGTTCAGGGGCCATATTCAGTATACTCTTTAGTGCCGGCTTTCACCTGTCCCGGCTCTCTTTGCCTAAAACTATATACTTACTCTTCCCATCATTACCTTTAATTTATGATTATATAGTGCTCTTATTATACTATAAAATATATAGAATTATGTATGTTTTGTCAAGATTTATTATTAAGCCATTTATGAAATCTTAATATGAAATTTCCTCACTTATAAACATCTTTTCAATAAATTTTTAAAACCTTGTTGACATTAGCCTTAGACTAAGGTTTATACTGAGCTTAGTGAAGCTTAATTATTTAGTAAAGGAATGGTAAATGTGGAAAAAAGATATTTAATTAAAGAAGTGGCAAATAAGTTTTGTATTTCTACTAACAAGCTAAGGTTTTATGAGAAAAAGGGTTTAATAAAACCAAAAAGAGATATAGAGAATAACTATCGGTATTATACAGAGAGTGACCTAATAAAACTTCAAGCTATTTTATTATATAGACTATTGAACATGAGCATTAATGACATAAAAAATATTATCACCGATGAGAATAGTAGTAACATGCTTGATCATTTTAATAAACAATGGAAAGCTGTAAATGATGAAATTCATAAAATGAGCTTAATAAGGGATTCCTTAGAAGATATAATGGATGCCTTCTATGATACTGAAAATATAAACATTCATAAAAAGATTCATAGCTCAATTAAAAACATGGGGAGGATATACGAAGTTAAAGAAAATTGGCAGGATAGATGGGATTTCAACAATTGGGCTAAGACCTATGATAAAAGTGTAAAAATGAATACGGGTAGTAATAATATATATAGTAAGTATGAAGAAATTTTAGATATGGTTTATAATATAGCAGTAAAAAATATAAATGAAGATGGTAAAATCCTTGATATAGGTGTTGGTACTGGAAATCTATCTAAAAGATTTTTAGAAACTAACTATAATAATATAATCGGTTTAGATCAGTCAAGAGAAATGCTCAATGTGGCAAAGAATAAATTCCCAAAGCTTAAATTACGCTTGGGAGAATTTTTAAAAATCCCCTTTGAAAACAATACCTTCGATATAATTGTATCGACCTATGCCTTCCATCATTTAAACGAGGACGAAAAAGCCATAGCCATCAGGGAAATGCTTAGGGTTTTAAAGGAAAATGGAAAAATAGTCATAGGCGATTTAATGTTTGAAAATGAGCAATCCAAAATAGAAGTATATAAAAATCTCTCAAATGAACAAATTAGTGAAATTGAAGATGAGTACTATTCAAATATTGAACTTTTAAAAAAGGAATTCAATAAGTATAATAAAAAATTTAACGACTACAGGATAGACTCTCTGATTTTTATAATAGAGGTTGAATAACCTCTCAGATTGTTGACAAAGTCAACAAGATGACAGGCTGCCCCGAAATCCGAAGTT
>JANQEZ010000361.1 GCA_028278115.1 Clostridia bacterium | reverse complement strand
CTATTGAGATTGAACCTTTTCTTACAAAAAACAGATAAATTAACAGGAGGGAATTACCATGGGTGAAGTTATAGTAATAACATCTGGAAAAGGTGGAGTTGGTAAAACGACTGCTACTGCAAATATAGGAGCAAGCCTTGCATTACTTGGGAAAAAGGTTGTTGTTTTAGATGCGGATATTGGTCTTAGAAATCTAGATGTAGTATTGGGTTTGGAGAACAGAATAGTTTACGATTTAGTAGACGTTGTAGAAGGGGTTTGTCGTCTAAAGCAGGGACTAATTAGAGATAAGAGATTTGAGGGACTTTATCTGCTGCCAGCAGCTCAAACGAAGGATAAAAATGCTGTTACGCCAAAGCAGATGCAAGAGCTGTGCAATAAGCTTAAAGAAAGCTTTGACTATGTTTTAGTAGACTGTCCTGCTGGTATTGAGCAGGGATTTAAGAACGCTATTGCCGGTGCTGATAGAGCAATAGTTGTTACTACTCCTGAAATATCTGCTGTTAGAGATGCAGATAGAATTATCGGTCTTTTAGAGGCGTCAGAGCTTAATGATCCACTGCTGGTTATAAATAGAATAAGGATTCAAATGGTTAAAAAAGGCGATATGATGAACATAGAAGATATGACAGATATCTTGGCAATAGATTTGCTTGGAATAGTACCAGATGATGAGTATATTGTAATATCGACTAATAAGGGGGAGCCGGCTGCAAGGGATGGCAAATCCTTAGCTGGACAAGCATTTAGAAATATTGCAAAGAGAATCGACGGAGAGGCTATACCATTTTTAGACTTAGATACACAAGAAGGATTTATGGTAAGACTTGCAAAGCTATTTGGGATAAATAAGTAAGGGGGGAAACCAATGCTAGATGTTTTTAAGTTTTTTGGGAGATCTGATGGGACAAGTAAAGATGTTGCTAAGGAAAGGTTAAAGCTAGTTTTGGTTCATGATAGAACTAATTGCTCTGAGAACTTTTTAGAGATGGTAAAGGGTGATTTGCTTAATGTTATATCTGACTATATGGAAATTGAAGAAGATGGTTTAGATATAAAAATAACAAAAACTAGAAGAAACGATGATAAAGTTATGCCTGCACTTGTAGCTAATATACCAATAAAGAAGATGAAAAACAGATAAATTTTCTTTAGAATCTAAGCCTTTGTTAACAGCCTATCATCTTATCGAGTTTTTCGACAATCTGAGCCCTGGAAACAGGGCTATTTTTGCTGCATGGGAACTCAAGTATTTTTCAAAAGAATCTATATAAAATTCCTATATTTATATCCGCATAATTTGGTAACAATAAAGTTGAGGGGATTAAGAGTTTTATGTTATAATTCTCTAAGATGAGATATTTAAGCTATAGGTATTTTACGTATACACCCCTCAAAATGCCCAGAATCATCGCATATTTGAGTCATGTATAAGTTAAGTTTTATTCTAAAAACCCTAGATTCCAGTGAAAACTTTAATTTATACATACATGTATATTGATTTACCTATTAAAATACTAGATATTTCTAAGAGTTTTTAATTTATATAAATTAAACCCTCTATTTAAATTTCTATAATAAGAGGTGCTTTATGTTTGATAGAAAACTATTAAAAAATATAGATTTTGGATTATTAGGTATAATGGTTTTAATTTTTATTACTGGTGTAATAGTAATTACAAGTGCTACAAATGTTGTAGATTTAACACAAGGTATGTCTCTTAGAGAAGCAATTGAAGATATTTTAAAAGATGGTCTAGAGCGACAGCCTAAAATACAGATCATAGCCTTTATAATTGGAATCTTTGGAATTATGGCAACCCTATGTATTGATTATAATTCCTTTGGAGAAGCCTATAAAATCCTATATGCAATTTCTATACTCTTGCTATTACTTGTGTATATTCCCGGACTAGCCATTGATCCTAGCTTAAGGGGTGGAGCAAGAAGCTGGATAGACCTTGGTTTCATTGATCTTCAGACCTCTGAGATTGCAAAGCTAGGATTTATACTGTCCTATGCAAAATATATAGAGAAAAAGTTTGAAAAGCTTGAGACTATTAAGGATTTAATTGGACCGATATTATTTATAGTGCCTTTTGTAGGTTTGCTTTTAAAGCAGCCAGATTTGGGTTCAGCCTTAGTCTTTATAATTATTGCTTTTGGAATGTTGTTCGTTGCCGGTATTAATATGAAGATAATATTTTATGGAGGGTTAATGGGTATTTCTTCACTTCCACTTGTATATAATTTTCTTGAACCTCATCAGAAAAGAAGAATTGATGCGTTCCTTAACCCCAACGATATAACCCTTAATTACCAAGTGGATAAATCAAAAACAGCAATAGGTTCAGGACTCATATATGGTAAGGGAGTGTTTAGAGGTACATTCCATAGAGGCGATTTTTTGCCTGTTCAGGAAACTGATTTTATTTATGCTGTATTAGGTGAAGAACTGGGACTAATAGGATGTTCGGTGATATTGCTATTATACTTTTTATTCCTCTATAAAATGGTCAATATATCAAAGAATGCCAAGGATGACTATGGCTTATTGGTTGTAACAGGTGTTACATTTATGTTCGCATTCCAAATAATACAAAATATAGGTATGACTATTGGAATTATGCCTGTTACAGGAGTTACTCTGCCATTCCTTAGCTATGGGGGAAGCTCCCTCATTACGAGTATGCTGGCTGTGGGACTGGTTCTCAACGTTTCCATGAGAAATAAAAAGATAAGATTTTAAACTCTAGAGCAAAAAACAAAAAAGACTCATTAGGAGTCTTTCAGATTGTTGACAAAGTCAACAAGATGACAGGCTGTTGAGAAATCCGAAGTT
>JANQEZ010000341.1 GCA_028278115.1 Clostridia bacterium | reverse complement strand
AGATTCCAATTATGTTAGAGTAGTACTAGATACTGAAAATTACAGAAAAAAGAGAGAACAGACTTTAATAAAGCTTGCTAATAAATTAGCCTATAAAGTAAAAAAGTTTAGGAAAAGTATTACCCTTGACCCAATGAATCCGTACGAGAGAAGAATTATACATTCAGCACTTCAAAATAATCCACATGTTGGGACAAAAAGCCAAGGAGAGGAACCCTATAGAAAAGTAATTATTTTTTTAAAATAGTTAAATTCGATCTTATTAAGCCCAGTACTAGTACTGGGTTTTGTTTTTGTGGGCCATTTATATCCTTGAGTTTTTTATGTTTTATGTTAAAATTGGAATAATAAATAAGGAAACTTTATAATTTTGATAATAATTGTGAGGTGTTTTTATGATAGATGATACTATAACTGCTATTGCTACTGCTCCTGGTGAAGCTGGTATAAGTATTATAAGGATGAGTGGACCATCCTGTGTGGATATTTTAGACAATATATTTAAGCCAAAAAAGGGAAGTAGTATAAAGGCTTTTAGTGAAAGAAAGCTTGTATATGGTCATATAGTGGATAAAGAGGATGATAGAATTTTAGATGAGGTTTTAGCGGTTTATATGAAGGCTCCATATACATATACTAAAGAGGATATAGTTGAGATTAACTGTCATGGCGGAATAGTTCCCACAAGAAATATACTTGAAATCGTTTTGAAAAATGGAGTAAGAATGGCTGAGCCTGGAGAGTTTACTAAAAGGGCTTTTTTAAACGGAAGAATAGATTTAGCCCAAGCTGAGGCCGTTATGGATTTGATAAGTGCTAAAACTGATAAAGGCTTTGATGTTGCATTAAATCAGCTAGAAGGTGGTTTATCGAAGAAGGTTAAAGAAGTGCGGAGCAGTATTGTAGAAACCTTGTCCCATATACATGTTAGTATTGATTATACGGAAGAAGATATTGAAGAAATAACTTACCCTGAATTAATATCTAGGACTAGGGAAATTGAAGAAAAAATTGAAAGTATGTTAAAGACCTCTGAAACTGGAAAAATTATTAGAGAAGGTTTAAATACAGTTATAATAGGAAAGCCCAATGTGGGAAAGTCATCTTTAATGAATGCTCTTTTAAGGGAATCAAGGGCAATAGTTACGGATATACCGGGAACTACAAGGGACGTTATAGAGGAGCAGCTCAGTGTTAAGGGTATACCCCTTAAAATAGTTGATACAGCCGGTATTAGAGAAACTGAGGATGTAGTAGAAAAAATTGGAGTGGAAAGAAGTAAAGAGTTTTTTAATAAAGCAGATTTGATAATACTAGTATTAGATTCATCCGATGAGATAACTAAGGAAGATAGAGAAATAATTAATCATATTAAAGATAGAAAGGCATTGGTGCTTTTAAATAAAACAGATTTGATAAAGCGGATTGATGAAGACGAGCTTGAAAGAGTATTGCCTAGTAAAAGAATAATTAAGGTATCTATTTTAGAGGAAGAAGGGCTAAGTGAAATTGAAGATGAAATAGTTAAAATGGTTTATGGCGGTGAAGTTAAGGCTGATAATAATTCCTTCGTTACTAACCTTAGACATAAGAACTCTTTACAAAAAGCATTGAACAGCATCAGAGAAGGGACAGCTGCGGCAAGACAATATTTGCCATTCGACTTATTGGAAGTAGATATTAAGGATTGTTATGATGCTTTAGGTGAAATAACTGGGGACACCGTTGATGACGACATAATTCAGAAGATATTTGCCAATTTCTGTTTAGGAAAATAAGATTTATAAGATACTTGATTTAAATATTCATGGAGGTTAAATGTATGACTGAAAGATTTGAAGCAGGTACATATGATGTCATAGTCATAGGAGCCGGACATGCCGGTTGTGAAGCTGCTCTTGCTGCTGCTAGGATGGGTCAAAGAACTTTGATACTATCTATAAACCTTGATTCAATTGCAATGATGCCTTGTAATCCATCAATAGGAGGTACGGGTAAGGGACATCTAGTCAAAGAAGTTGATGCTTTAGGTGGCGAGATGGGATTAAATATAGATAAAGCCTTTATACAAAGCAGAATGTTAAATACCGCCAAGGGACCAGCAGTACACTCTTTAAGAGCTCAAGCGGATAAGAACTTATACCATATTGAAATGAAGAAGACTTTAGAAAATGAACCCAATTTAGATGTAAAGCAAGGGGAAGTAGTGGAAATAATAGCCAAGGATAATGTAGTTAAGGGCATAGCTTTAAGGGCAGGGTCGATTTATTATAGTAAGGCTGTAATATTGGCAACAGGTACTTATCTAGGAGGTAAGATATTTATTGGTCAATCAAGCTTTCAAAGCGGGCCAAATGGCTTGGCTCCATCCTTAGAGCTGAGTGACAGCCTTAAAAAACTTGGGATAAAGCTTACGAGATTTAAAACTGGAACACCTGCCAGGATAGATATGAAAACCCTTGACTTTGACCAGATGGAAGAACAGCCTGGGGATGAAGTAATTGTTCCTTTTTCATTTATGAATGACGAGCTTTATAGGGAGCAGATTTCATGCTGGCTTACCTACACCAATGGAGAAACCCATAGGATTATAAATGAAAATTTAAATAGATCAGCCATGTATAGTGGACAGATAGAGGGAACTGGACCTAGATATTGCCCCTCGATAGAGGATAAAATAGTAAGATTTGCCGATAAAAATAGACATCAGCTATTTATTGAACCCGAGGGACTAAATACAAAGGAAATGTATGTCCAGGGAATGTCAACAAGCTTACCAGAAGATGTACAGATTGCTTTTCTCAGTACTATACCTGGACTTCAAAGGGTTAAAATAATGAGACCAGCCTATGCTATAGAGTATGACTGTATTGATCCCACTGAATTAAATCTATCCCTTGAGTTTAAAGGAATTGAGAACTTATTTTCAGCAGGTCAGTTTAATGGTTCATCTGGATATGAAGAGGCTGCTGCCCAAGGGTTGATGGCTGGAATTAATTCTGTATTAAAGATTCAAGGAGAAGAGCCCTTCATACTAGACAGGTCCCAAGGCTATATTGGTGTATTAATAGATGATCTTGTAACCAAGGGGACAAATGAGCCCTATAGAATGATGACATCTAGGGCTGAATATAGGCTGGTTTTAAGACAGGATAATGCTGATTTAAGGCTAACGGAAAAGGGATATAAAATTGGGTTAGTGAAGGAAGATAGATATAGAAAATATATTGACAGAAAGTCTCAAATTGATATTGAAATGGAAAGGTTAAAAACCACTTCTGTAAAGCCTAACGAGATAAATGATTTTTTAGAGAAAAATGGTAGCTCCCAGATTAAGAGCAGTATTTCTCTATATGATCTTTTAAAAAGACCTGAACTCGATTATCATATGTTAAAGGAAATTGACACTACTAGAGCTCAGGATATAAAAAGAGATGTGGCTAGTCAGTGTAATGTTCAGATAAAATATGAAGGATATATAACTAAGCAGCTAAAACAAATAGATCAATTTAAGAAGCTGGAAAGTAAAAAGCTATATCAAGATATTGAGTATAGTAAAATTGAAGGGCTAAGGATTGAAGCAAGACAAAAACTGGATGAAATCAAGCCGCTTTCTGTAGGACAGGCTTCTAGAATATCTGGAGTATCTCCAGCCGATATTTCTGTACTACTTGTTTTCTTAGAGCAGCAAAGGAGAAAGAGGGGAGAAGAAAATGAATAGCCAGGATATATTACAGTTGGGGGGAAAGGAACTAGGGCTAGATATTGATGAAAAAATGGTTGATAAGTTCTATATATACAAGGACTTACTAATAGAGTGGAATAAAAAAATAAACCTTACTGGTATAACCGACGAAAAAGAGGTAATGATTAAACATTTCTTAGACTCTTTAACATGCCTCATCACTGGGATAATTAGGAATGACCTTAAGGTTATTGATGTGGGAACGGGAGCAGGTTTTCCAGGTATACCCCTTAAGATTTATTGTGAGGGCCTTAATTTAACTCTACTAGATTCCCTTAATAAGAGGATTAAGTATCTGCAAGCTGTATGTGAAGAATTAGGTCTTAATAGGGTTGAATTTTTACATGGCAGAGCTGAAGATTATGCAAAGAAAGAGGAGTATAGAGAAAAATTTGATATTGCTGTTTCAAGGGCAGTTGCAGATTTAGCAGTTTTAAGTGAATACTGTCTACCCTATGTGAAGGTTAATGGCTATTTTATTGCCCAGAAGGGTCCTAAGGCATATCAAGAACTTGAAAAAGGTAGAAAAGCAGTGGATATTCTTGGTGGAGAAATCATAGACACATTAAACATTAAGCTTCCATTTAGTGATATTGAGCATACTTTGGTAATAATAAAAAAGGTCAAGCAAACTCCTAAAAAGTATCCTAGAAAGGCTGGAACACCAACAAAAAAACCTTTACTTTAAGAAATATAGATAAGTCCTCCTTTAGCTAAAAGGCGGACTTTTTTGCAGCATAAATTAAAGCTTTACCCTAGATTTTCTATATAGAAAAGAGATTTAGAAAATTAATAAAAAGAACGTTCAATCCGACAAGAATTTAGAGAAAACTTAATCTTCAAGCTCTGAGAAAAATACTAACGTTCCCGTGAGGCGTCCATGCCTCATGGTCACTGAATTGACGTCCTGTCAGTTCTACGTATTTTTCTCAAATCTTTCAGATAGTTTTCTTACTAAATTCTTGAAGTCATTCTCTTTTCTTTTTATTAATTTTCTCAGTCACACATCTATATAGGTATTTAAATAGAGACTTTAACTTATACTGTATAAATTCTATATTTAACATAAAGATTTTGATAAAATAAGAAGGAAGTGAGGGTTTTATGACGAAATAAATAGATAGTATTACTATAAGGGGACGTGTAGAATGGAGAATGTTAGTTTGAAAAATAAAGTTACATATTTGCCTATTGACAGCATTAAGCCTAATCCGTATCAGCCTAGAAAAATTTTTACTGAGGAGACTTTAGATGAGCTTTGTTCATCTATTAAAGCATATGGAGTTATACAGCCTATAAGTGTAAGGATAGGAGCAAACGAAGAGTATGAGCTGGTGGCTGGTGAAAGGCGTTTACGTGCATCTAAACTTGCAGGTCTTGATGTAATAGCTGCAATAGTTATTGAAATGAGTAATGAAGATAGTGCGGTTGTTGCATTAATTGAAAACCTTCAAAGGGAAGATTTAAACTTTATTGAGGAAGCTCAAGGATACTTTAGGCTAGTAAGTGAGCACGGATTTACACAACAGGAACTAGCAGAAAAGGTTGGGAAAAATCAATCTACAGTTGCAAATAAATTAAG
>JANQEZ010000332.1 GCA_028278115.1 Clostridia bacterium | reverse complement strand
AGTACTTGGATTGCTATGGTTTCTCCCAACTCTAAACCTGACGTTGCATCTGAACGATAATGAACACCTGCAAAATCCCTACCAATAGATATATTAGAGGCCAGCTTATTTAACTCTCCTCCAACAGTCAGCTCTGGTCCTGAATAAGGTATTAGGGAAAGGCCATCTTCACTTGCCACAACTGGGTCAGGGATAATAAAGTCCTCATTAAAAAATGCCTTTAGCATGGTTGCACAAGCACCAGCACTAGTAGCATGACCGGCTGGATAAGAGGGATGGGTAGGAGAACCCTCTGGATAAGACTGAGGCAGTAAATAAGTACCATATTTTTCAAATACCAAACAAAGAGCTTCGGAGTCAAATAGCTCTGGATTAATAGGATATCTAGTTGCCCCTATTAAATTATTTTGAACGCATCCACCAAAGGCTTCTGGTCTGAGTATACGCTGAACTAAAAACTTTTGAAACCAAGCAGCTTCAAGTGCTAGGCGTGAAGCTTTAGCGACAAAATCTAAAAACTGTGCTGCACCAAAAGTTATAAATCCATTTTGAGTTCTAGAATTGAGGTATGGATTATTTGGGTCCAATGCCCTTGGACCAAAGCCCAGTAGAATTAAGCAGGCATTTAACATACCTTGATAAGTAAAATCTATATGAACCCACTGACCTAAATCACGACCATTTCTTATATAACGTGGAAGAGGTAAAAAATTTATAGACCTATCAGGCATCTCTCCATTCTGGATATTTAACCATTCATCATAGTCAACCATAAAATCTTCTCCAGCCACGGGGCTATTATATCTTTGAATTATGCTTCTATTACCATATGGAATATCTTTATAAAAAAACTGTGAAATGTAAGGACCTATTAAATCACCGGGTAGATTGCCCCTAAATAATGTTTCAGGAGTTACAATTCCTCCTTCTTTAGGACCTCTAAAATCTGAAAACTTAGATAAATCCACAGAAGCTTCAATAATAAGGGGGTTAGTATCATAATCTATAAAAGCAATATCTCTTGCTAAAGCTTGCCAATAGACCTCAGCCATTTCACCAGCACGCCAAGCACTACTAAAGGTGGGAGGCACCATAATAGTTAAATGATGGGAGTCAGAGCCTATTAAATCATATGCATAAGCTGCCTGTGGATTGGCGAGCTTCACAACTCCACCCAGAGGAATAGCTTCAAAAATTTCTGGATTACCGGTGGTTAAAGCTTGGATAAATACATTGTAGGCACTAATATCTACTTCCCCTAGCCTATTATGGGGCAAAGTTTTAGAGAAATTACCTATTTTATTTGGAAATCTATCCTCATCCCCATTACATGGGTGATTTGGAAGAGGAATATCCCTTTGAAACTCTGCTGCATTCTCACGAATATCAAAGGCCTCTTGTCGACGCTGTATAGGAGTCAATGGACCAATTTCACCACATTTTCCTAGATTAAGGTTCATTTTTGTATATTTTTTAGCCTTTACATTCTTTTTATTAGGTGCTTTTTTTTCTCTTTTCTCTTTTTGAATACCTTTTTCTGTCTTAGCTTTATCTGTCTCACGAAGCTTATTTAATGCCTCTTGTTTATTTTTTTCACTCATATACTTCTTCACCTCACCAAATCTATTTAATACTCCTTGTCTATCATTAATTCCTGAATTAGAAAGGCTTTTCTAAGGCTTTTCCACTGCCTATATATGTAGATATTCCAAAAAAAGTTACAGCTTACATAGAGATTTCATTATAATCTTCGATAAAAATATCGTAATTATAGCTTCTAATTTTGTTTAGCTTGACTTAAAAATGGAAGGATGCTAAAATGTTAAATGATAATGATAATCGTTATTGATTTATATAAATATTTATATGCGGAGGGAAGACATGAAGAAAATTTTGAGTATTTTAATTGCTGCTTTATTGGTTTTAGGACTAATAGGTTGCACTAATGAAAAGCCTACACAAGCTACTAATGAGCAGGAGCAAAGTCAAGCACAAGATGAAGTGAAGGATGAAGTTAAAGAAGAAGTTAAGGAAGAACCAACTACCAAGACGGTTGAGTTTTTTTTAGTGGATGAAAAGCGGCAAGTAACCATTCCAAATGACCCGAAAAGAGTAGTAGTTATAGGATTTGATTTGCTAGATATTGTGGATGCCTTGGGATATGGTGATCGTGTAGTTGGAACTGTTGATCCTAAAGGAGCTTTATTTCCAGAATACATAAAAGGCTATGAAGATGTAACCTCAGTAGGGAGCCTTAGGGGAGACGATCTTGAGGCCATAGCTGGACTAAAGCCTGATGTAATTCTTGGTGGTGCAAGAACCTTCAGAGCCTATGAGAGCTTAAATGAGATTGCTCCAACCATCTGGTATTCTATTCCTGGTAAGGGCAATCCATTTGAAGAAACCCTTTACGATAATATTACTTCTGTTGCAAGTATATTTAATGATGAAGAAAAAGCTGAATCCATAATTGGAGAACTAAAGGGAAGCTTTGAAGAAATGCGTAGCTTTACAGGGGAATTAGGAAACCCTTCAGCATTGTTCCTAATGGTTACGGGAAAAACCCTTGCACTATATAGCGATGATGAGGAATCGAGATACGGTTTTGTCTTCAATGAGTTTGGATTTACCTCTCCAGCTTCTCTTAAAGAAATTGAAAATGCTGCAGCAACCCATGGAAATTCCATTTCATTTGAATTTATTAGTGCTAAAAATCCAGACTATCTAATTGTAATAGATAGAGGTGTAACCACTGGTAAAGCAGATATTAAAGCCAGTGACACACTTGATAATGAACTAATAGCGTCAACAAATGCATATAAAAATAATCAAATCATATATTTAGATGGGACCCCATGGTACTTAGGAACAGGTGGAGTTCAAGGAACAAAGATTATGATTGAAAATATCATGAGAGAAACCTCTAACTAAAGTAGAATCATTTTTATATTTGGCAGACAATTGAATATATATTGTCTGCCATTTTAAATAAGGAGTTTTAAAATATGAATTTAGCAATTAAAGATATTAATAAACGCAGTTTGATTAAACTTACTCTAATATTGGCTGCTGCGATATTATCTTTAGTTTCCTTAAGCATTGGGGCCGAGGAAATAATATGGTCAGAAGCTTTCACAGAGGGAACCTTTTCTAGGACACTTCTTTTCAAGAGTCGTATTCCAAGAACCATAAGTTTGTTGATATCTGGCTTTGGAATGAGTATTATTGGATTGATTTTTCAACAAATCAGTCGTAATAAATTTGTTTCACCTACTACTGCGGGCTCTGTAAGTGGTGCACAACTGGGTATAGCAATATCACTAGTCTTTTTTTCAAAAGTATCAACCCTTCAAATGATGTTATTTGGATTTGTATCCTCACTAGCAGTTACAGGAATTTTTATGTATATATTAAGAAGATTAAAATTTAAGGAAGTAGTATATGTACCTCTCCTTGGACTTATGCTTGGAAGTGTAATAAGCTCAATCACTTCATTTTTAGCATATAAATATAATTTTTTACAAGTTCTATATGGGTGGTTTTATGGAAGCTTTTCTCTAGCTATCTCTGGGCGATATGAGTTATTATATTTAATTATTCCTACATTATTTGTAAGCTTTTTTTACGCCAAGGCATTTACCATTGCTGGATTGGGGGAGAATTTTTCCACCAATCTAGGCTTGAATTATAGAATAGTTGTCAATATAGGACTTGTATTAATATCGGCGGTTAGTGGGGCAATCGTTATTGTAGTAGGGAATATTCCTTTTCTGGGATTAGTTGTACCAAATATTGTCTCCCTTTATGGGGGAGATAATCTAGAGAAAAATATCTCTATTGTGGGACTGACAGGGATGATATTTATATTATGCTGTGACCTTATTTGCAGAAGAATCATTTATCCATATGAATTACCTATTGCACTAGTTGTCGGGGTTATAGGCTGCGGGTTATTCTTAATGTTGATTTTTAGGAAGGAGGCCGGAAGCTATGAGACTTAAATTGTCTTTAATGGGGATAGTATCTTTAGCAGCAGTCATATTTTTACTTTCATGGCAGGTAAACATTGAAATACTTGGATATGTCCTTTCAAAGCGAAGTATTAAAGTCTTAGCCATATTACTTTCTGCATGGTCAATTGGCTCAGCCACCTTGGTCTTTCAAACAATAACAGGTAATAGAATACTTTCTCCATCTATACTGGGTCTAGATTCTATTTACATATTATTTCAATTGCTGGCTGTAATGCTTATAGGTCGTTTTTCCCCTTTGGCAACTAATCCCTATGTAAATTACATTGTGACAACGATTTTAATGTGTCTTTTTTCTAGCCTTTTGTATCAGAGGGTATTTTCAAAAAAGAAGTCTATATTTAGTGTTGTTCTAATCGGTGTAGTTATGGGGACCTTCTTTTCAAGTATAACAGGAATGCTGCAAATGATAATGGACCCTGATGCCTATACTATGGCACTCGATAGACTGTTTGCAAGCTTTAATGATGTCGAAGAAGACCTTTTACTATTATCCAGCATAATCGTAAGCCTAGTAGTAGTTCAATTTTATAGAAATCATCACCTTTTAGACGTAATTGCTTTAGGCAAAAATTATGCAGTAAACCTTGGCATAGAATATGATAAAGAAGTAAAGAAGCTTTTAGTGATGATTTTCCTTCTTATATCTGTATCTACGGCTTTAGTGGGGCCCATTACATTTTTAGGTTTTTTTGCCGTTAATATTACAAAAACCTATCTAAAAACCCATAAACATCGAATACTCATATGGGGAACGGTTTTTATGGCAACAATCACTTTATTAATTAGTCAAATTTTAGTAGAACATGTTTTTGGATTTGGATTGCCCATTAGCATATTAATTAGCATATTTGGAGGTACTTACTTTATCGCTTTATTATTGAGGGAGAGTGCAGCATGATAAAAATTAATGAGCTAGAGAAAAAATATGGTAGAAAGAAGGTAATAGATAAGATTTCTCTTGAGATACCTAAAGGCAAAATCACTTCTATTATTGGACCAAATGGAGCTGGAAAAAGTACTTTGCTTGGGATGATAAGCCGTACAATTGAAAGAAATGGAGGAAGTGTTTTAATCGACGAAGTGGATGTTAAGGATTGGGAAAATAATGAGCTAGCCAAGCATTTAGGTATTTTAAAGCAATCGGATTCCGTTAACGTGCGAATTACTATTGAGGATTTAGTAGGGTTTGGTCGATACCCCTATAGTGAAGGACGATTAACCGAGGAGGATAGAAAAATCATTGATCGTTCAATAGGATATATGGATTTAGAATCAATCCGCCTTGCCTATCTTGATGAACTTTCAGGCGGTCAGAGGCAAAGAGCCTATATTGCCTCTATTTTGGCTCAGGATACGGAATATATATTATTAGATGAACCACTTAATAACTTAGACATGAAATATGCATCGGAATTTTTAAAAATTCTTCGGCAATTGGTGGATGATTTGAAAAAGACCATTGTTATCGTTATCCACGACATAAATTTCGCTGCCTGTTACTCTGATTTTATAGTCCTGCTCAAGGAGGGGAAGCTTGCTAAAATGGGCACCGTTAGGGAGATTATGGATGCAAGGGTTTTAGAAGATATCTATGATATGCCCTTTAACGTATTAGAGGTTGATGGAAAGTTGATTTGTGCATATTACTAAATTAGATTCATAAAAAGAGCTTAAATTAAAGGACTGTTTGAGAAAAATAGTTCTTTTTTATTTGGTATATAAATGCAAAAAAACTAATGAATATTCTATAAAGAAATGGGGTACAAAAAAATTGAGGTGAAGTCGACATGAAGGATTTATTTTATAGGGCTACAAAGATAGCAATTGGAGTTGTAGCTTCCATATTTATGGCAGAGCTCATTGGATTAAAATTCAGCACAACAGCCGGAATCATATGTATGATTAGTATTTTAGATACAAGAGTACAGACATATGTGGTGGGAGTAAAGAGACTTATAACAGCTGTGGTGGCAATAATCATAGCTACTATTCTTTTTCAGCTTGGAGGCCGTGATTTAATTCTTTTAGGCATTTTTCTGATGATATTTATACCAATACTAACAGTTTTAAAGCTGACAGATGGAATGGTAGTTGGGACAGTTCTAGTAAGTCACATATACACTCTTGAAGTATTAAACCTAGATATCATGCTAAATGAAATAGCCTTATTAATAATTGGAATGTCAGTGGCTTGGAGCATGAGCCTCCATATACCTGATAAAGAAAAGGAAATAAAAGATATACAGGTGGAGGCTGAGGAGCTAATAAAAAGCATATTAAACAATATGGCACTTCATCTATTAAATAAATGCTCTATGGATGAGTATAGAAATTCCTTTGAAAGGTTAGATAATATATTAACAAGAGGTCTTGACTGTGCAATTATATTTAATAACAATTTTTTATTGAAGGACAATAGCTATTTCATTCAATATTTTCAAATGCGAAGGCAGCAGTATGAAATCCTTTCACATATGCAAAAACATCTTGAGGAAACCTTTATTACAGTTGATAAAGCAAAGCTATTAAGCGAATTTACAGAGAAACTGTCCAGAGAATTAAATGAGTGTAACAGCGGAGATCATCTGTTAGTAAGGGCTGATGAACTAAAAAAGTATTACCAAAATACTGATTTACCTAAAACAAGAGAAGAATTTGAAAACAGAGCTATACTATATCAATATTTTAATGATTTGATTTATTTCATTAAAATCAAGTCAAAATTTATGACTACCTTTGGGGAGATAAAATATTGTAAAATATAAGGTTTCATAAAAAATAAATATGCTTAAAGAGGTGTAAGACCACATGCCCATCAAGCTAAGGATATAATTTAAAAATAAGTACCCCTAGTTCGTGAAAAAATAGTATACTAATGCTACTTACATTCTTAAGGAGGCAAAAGTATACTATGGCAAAAGAGAAAGCAATAAAAAATATACAAACTATGAAGAATAATATGAAGCAAATGATTAAAGAAATACTTAAAGTAATTTCTAAAGAAGAAATAGAAAAGATTGCAAGAGAAGTTGGATTCATTCAAAGACAGGGAAAAATTAAAGC
>JANQEZ010000269.1 GCA_028278115.1 Clostridia bacterium | reverse complement strand
TCTTCGTTGTTGCCTCAAGTGAGAACTCTTACGTATTTCTTTATACGCTGCGACCTCTCACTTTCAGCACGCCTCGAACTTCGGATTTCTCAAAAGCCTTTCATCTTGTTGACTTTGTCAACAATCTGACTACCCGCTCAGCGGGTAGTTTTGATTTTATTCTATAAAACTTATTAGAAAGACCCTAATACTTGCAACTTGGAACTTGCAACTTAGAACTTACAACTTGCAACTTACAACCATCAATCACTCTATCCTTAACAGGGGAAACCTATTTAAAGCAGCGATTACCTCATGCCTTCTAGGCAAAGCTAGATTTCCTGGATGCCCTGAAAAAGTTGAAAGAGCATCTAAGCCTTTGTTGTCAATAATATCGTATATATGGTTGACGATATTAGAGATAGTCCTATTACTTTCCAAGAAATGTCGTGATATGTATTCTATTATTACCGCTATACAATTCGTTTGACTAGTGTCGACAAGCTGCTCTAAATACCTTAAATTAATTTGTGTCTTATTATACAAAATGGTGTCCAGACCCTTGGATTTTATTTTGATACCCCTATCACTTTTAGGAAAACTTGATTTTAGCAAAACACGTGAATCCAAATGGGAAAATGTATTACTATCTATATGCTTCATATATTGAGTAGTTCCCATTATTATTTCCTTTGCTCTGCTGGTCACATCATATGGTACATATTCATCCATCATAATCACATTATCGGCTGCATCGAAATAATCTCCAGAGCTTCCAGCAGCCATAATAGTTGATACACCTAGAGATTCATATAGATACCTGACCCTGTTAATAAATGGAGTTATGGGCTCTTTATCCTTTGCAACAAGGGCTTTCATTTTTTCATCCCTAATCATAAAATTTGTTGCACAGGTGTCTTCATCTATAAGTAAAAGCTCAGTGTTTATTTCAAGGGCTTCCATAATATTTGCAGCTTGGGAGGTGCTTCCGCTGGCATTATCTGTTGAAAACTCCTGAGTTACTTGACCACTCGGAAGATTATTTATAAATGGAGATATATTAACCTTTTCGACTCTGCGGCCATCCTCAGCCCTTATTTTTACTGCATTATCGACAGTTATAACAAACTCTCTGCCATCGCCTGCCCCATGGTTATAAACACTTCTCTCTAGCCCCCTTAAAAGTGTTGACTTCCCATGATATCCTCCGCCAACTATTAAAGTAACGCCCTTGGGAATGCCCATGCCCTTTATTTTTCCATTTTTAGGCATATGAAATTCCACTTCCAAGCTTTTGGGGCTTTTAAAGGGAACTGCCCCTTTAAGCATAGGTTTATCAGATATTCCACTTTCTCTAGGCAAAGTTGAATCATTTGCAATAAAAGCAACAAGTCCTTTTTTTTGCATTTCATTTCTTAAAAAATGCTGATCAACAGCAAGGTCAATTTGCCTCTTAAGGTATGAGGTGTTTAAATTTTTATAGTAAAGGCTGTACTTAGCTATAATTGGTAATGAATCAAAAAATATCTTGACAGCCTCCTTACCTAAAACCCTTCTTCCAGAAGCAGGGAGTCCAACCTCAAACCTTGCCTCTACCTTATCTTTATTTATTATAATGGAGGTTCTAAGTAAAATTTCTTGACCAGGGCTATCTATGACTAATAAACCACTTTTGCCAGAGCCCTTTACCCTGTGATAATACTTAAATATATTTTTAGAAAAAAGCCTAGTTAGGAAATCACAGAGGGCTATTTTTTTATGCGGTGCATCAAATAACTCACTAGGAAATCTGGCTTTATCTTGAGATACTATTATCCTCCCCTTGGAAGGAGAGGCAAAGGGGTCCCCCTGTACAGAATCTATTGACAATACATAATCCTCAAAACTATAGCTTCCCCTAATATCCTTATAGGCCTTATAGCCTCTACCGTCGATTTGTAGAAGTAAAGCACGTAAATCCTTTTCTGTTTTCAATATACAACCCCTCCTAAATACTTCTATAATTATGGATTAATATTTCAGAGTACTTAAGTCTTATTTTTCCAACTGATTGATATATAAAGACCCATAAGAATGACATTCATTTACCACGAACCACGAACTACTAACCACGAACTAACAAAGCGTCGCCAGACGTCTTTGTCCTATAAGTATAATATATTATACAAAAAAGTAAAGCCTCCCTATAAATTAAAATAGGGAGGAAATGAAATCAATTATATTTTCTAATATATAAAACTCCAAAAATTATTTATAAAGTCTTATCAACAATTACCTCGTGGACTTCTCTGCCTTCCTTGAACTTAACTTCGCCAGGAGTTATACAGCCTTCTACCGGACAAATATTTAGACACAGATGGCATCCTACACAGTTATCATTAATCTCTGGGCGACGTGTATCTCCATTCCAGTCGATGGCCTGATGGGCACCATCATAGCAGGAGATATAGCATCTTCCACAGCCAACACATTTTTCTTCGTCGATATTTGGAATTATTAAGAATCCGCGGTCGAGTTCTTCGGCAGGTATGATATTCTTAAGAGCTATACCAACCATTTCGTCTAATGACTCAAAGCCTTTTTCCTCCATGAAATATGATAATCCACTAATCATATCTTCAACGATTCTATATCCATACTGCATTATAGATGTAGTAACCTGAAGGTTTCTTGCTCCAAGCATTATGAATTCAGCGGCATCTTCCCAAGTTTCAATACCGCCCATACCACTTAGAGGTATATTTGCTAGGTCTGGGTGCTGTGCCAATTGTGCAATAAAACGAAGGGCAATCGGTTTTACAGCCTTTCCTGAATAGCCGGAAATAGATGATTTACCATTTACTACAGGCATAGCAGTAAAGTGATCAAAGTTCACTCTAGTAATGGCCTTTATTGTATTTATAGCTGAAATGCTCGTTGCTCCACCTTCTACGGCAGCTATGGCAGGAATCTCCATATTTCCAATATTAGGTGTCATTTTTGCCATAACAGGAAGATGAGTAACACTGCTTACGGCTTCACTATATTTCTTTACTAGTTCAGGATTTTGACCAACATCTGAACCCATGGCAGTACAAGTCATTTGTGGACATGAGAAGTTACACTCAATGATATCTGCTCCAGCTTCAGTGACAAGCTTTGAAAGCTTCTTCCACTCCTCTACATTTTCACCCATGATAGAAGCTATTAAAACCTTATTAGGGTAATTTTTCTTCAACTTAGCCATCATTTCAAGATTTTTCTCTAAGGGCTTATCGGAAATTTGCTCCATATTCTTAAAACCTAAAAATGGAGTAGTTTCTTTCCTGTTATTATCAAACCTTGGAGAACATTCGTCTGCAATAAATACACCAATAGTTTTATAAACTATTCCACCCCAACCAGCTTCAAGGGCCTTGGCACACATATCGTAATTACTTCCTACAGGTGATGAAGATAGGAAGAATGGATTTTCACATTTAACTCCACAAAACTCTATAGATAAATCTTTACGTTTAGCCATATTACTTCACCCCTTCCTTCTCAGCCTCTATTTCAGTATTGGATGCTTTAGTTTCTCTTAATGAAGTGAGGTATTTATCAATGCTTTCAGCAGCAACTTTACCTGCTGCAACAGCCTCAACAACTGTTCTTCCACCGTTTACAACGTCACCACAGGCAAAAATGCCGGGAACGCTTGTTTCATATGTTTCTTCATTGGCTACTATGAGATTCTTACCATCAAGGGATATAGCAAGCTCTACTATTTCACTTGAATCCTCTGCAACTTGTCCTATAGCAAAAACAACCTTATCAGCTTTAAGCTCAAGCTTAGAATCATCTTTAAAACCAACTGCTTTAAGTGAAGAAACCTTACCATCCTCGCCGATTATTTCTTCGGGCTTAAATCCATAGAAGAAGTTTACACCGAGTTCACTAACATGTCTTACTTCTCCTCTATTTGCAGGCATCTCCTCATATGTTCGTCTATATAAAACAGTTACTTTATCTGCTCCTAAGGTTCTAGCAGTTGTGGCACAATCCATTGCAACATCGCCACCACCAATAACTATAACACTGCTGCCAACTTCAATATTTCCTTGGCTTGGCTTTGCAGCTCCTAAGAAATCAACAGCGGTAGTTACACCATCTAGATCAAAACCAGGTATATTAGCAAGCTTAGGGTTTTGCATACCAATTCCTAACATAAAAGCGTCAAAGTCTTGAGCTTTTAAATCGTCTAATGTAACATCCTTACCAACTTTACAATTAAGCTCAAACCCTACACCAAGCTCTTTAACATATTGTACTTCACTATCAACTATATCCTGAGGCAAACGAGCGGGAACGATTCCATAGGTTAAAACTCCACCAGCAGCGGGTTTTTCTTCAAATATGGTGACTGAATAGCCATCAAGAGCTAATTTTGCTGCTGCAGCTAATCCAGCAGGGCCAGAGCCAATAACTGCTACCTTTTCCTTAGTAGCTTCTGGAGCCTGCAGGACATTCATACCAACAGCTCTTTCAAAATCTGTGGCAAACCTTTGAAGTCTACCTATTTGTATAGGCTTATCAATTCCACATCTACTGCAAGCTTCTTCACATAACCTATCATAAGGACATACCCTTGCACAGGAAGCACCTAGAATATTGGCCTCTCTGATTGTTTCAACAGCACCCTTAACATTTTTAAAACGTATAGAACGTATGAACTTTGCAGGATTTGTGTTTGCTGGACATCCTTGACTACAAGGAGCATCATGACATAATAAACACCTAGAAGCTTCTTCCATAGCTAGTAGTGGAGTAAAGGGTTCAACTGCTTCCGTTAAATATCTTTTTTTATCATCCAAACTTCATTCCTCCTTTTATAAAATTCAAATAGGCAAAAAGAGAATATCTCATTATGCAATTTTGCCAAGTTAGAATTATGAAATTTCCTCAAGTACAATAATAAAACTTGCAAATATTATGCCAATGGCTAATCTGACTATATTAAGGCTTTTCATGAGATTATGAAAATACATAATCCATATAATGGTTATTTATAATTTGAATAATTATATATGCACATTACATAAGCTATATAACCTGAGATAAAGTTTAATGGCTTATAGGATTTAATATGGATATACGCTTTTATAAATTAATATTTCCAAGGAAAAAATGTAGAAGCATTCATTGTTTTCTTTGAAAAAATTAATTAAGGTTTAAAAGCGGTTATCTATATAAAGTGTGATACTATTATGAATCAAAAATAAAAAATGAATAACCACCTATAAAGATAAGCAAAAACAATAATTGAGACAATTTTCTAAAAATTAAGAAATGATACAAAAATATAAAATGGACAATACTGATACTGAAAAGAATCAATTTAACAATCTTTGAAATTCAATACTTTGGAGTATTATAATATGGAATTCCGGTTATTCTGACAAAATAATTGATACATTTATGAATCAAAAAGCAAGTGAGAGATTCGCATTTTAAACAAAGCTATAGGAAAGACTAAACAAAAATTATTGCAAATTAGTGAAAATTTAGAATTTAATAAAAATTATATTTAATTTTTTGATGAAAAATATAATATAAAATTGTTTATAGATTAGTACAATATATCAATCCTATTATTATAGATGTGTGACTTAGAAGTTTTATTTTCAATGTTTTGCTGTAAGCTGTGGGCTGTGAGCTATTAGCCAAATTAAGCAATGTAGTGTTGGCTTACGAAATATTTATAAAAAAGGTTAAATTTCTAAGTCGCACATCTATATATAGAGAATCCGAAGTAAATGTTAATTTATACATATACTATATTAATGTACATATCAAAATATCCGATGATTCTGGGGATTTTTGATGTGTATAAATTAAAC
>JANQEZ010000220.1 GCA_028278115.1 Clostridia bacterium | reverse complement strand
AGAGCACCTGAGGGACAAATCTCCAAGCATGCTCTCTCGTCATGGCAGGCTAAACAAACTGTACTTGTAAATCTACCTCGTAAACCGCCGCTTGTTTTTATTTTAATTGCACTTTTTTCTAAGGAATGATTCCTATGATTTACAGCAGAGCATCTAAGCATACAGGAATAACAGCCTATGCATTTATTCATATAGCATGCTTTAAGGACTTTTTTCAATTTAATCACCTCGTATAGTATTATGCAATATTTTAAAGGATTCTATTAAGAAATATTATAAAGCTTAATAAATGCAGAGTAAGGTAAATTTTCCAAAATAAAAAAAATGTAAAAGTTACAAGAAAAAATTGAAAAATATACAAAAATGTGATATTATTACTATTGACAAGTAAATATCATGTCGATAATAGCAAACTTATTGAAAGGTAAGGACGCAAAGCTATGGGTCTAAGGAAAGATGCTTTCTATGATTGCCAAGTTGCCGAAACATATTGATAGATATATTTGATATAGGTACATACTATTTATTCTAGTATGGTCTATTTATAGCTGGTTAATTGTGGTATATAACCTAAGAAAAGGTTTTCTGTATCCAAACTTGGCTTGTATATCTTATATATTGATATTAAAGGCACTTTATGGCTAATCATAAAGTGCCTTTTTAATTTAGCCTTAATAAAAAAAGGAGGAGTTTAAATGATAGTTAAAGATATCAAAGGAATGTATAAAATTGAGGTTGATAAATCTAGAAATATTGTTATAGAAACACCAATGGGACTTTGGAAAAGCGAAGATGTAGAAAGATTTCATAAAGACTATGAAGCTAAAGTAATGCCTCAACTTGCTGGAGCCAAGCAATGGGCAATATTAAGTGATTTGAGAAACTATAAGACATCAAACGTGGTTGCAGAACTTAAAAATCATGTTCAGTGGAAGACTGAAAGGGGATTACATAGAGCTGCAATCGTTGTTGATAGTGCCATTAACAAGATGCAGATGAAAAGAACTGGTGGTACAGCAATGGAGCCTATGCCATTTTCTACATTGGAGGATGCAAAGGGGTGGTTAAAGGAGCAGGGTTTTTAGTATTGGAATGGAGTACAGTCATTAAAGAAAAATTAGATGAGCTATTTACGGAGCTTGTTAATACTACAGAATTAGAGGATATTGGATTTCATAAAGTTGAAAATGGAAGATTGAAGCCTGTTTACAAAACCAATATGGGAGAGCTGAGTATTGAGAGATGGAAAAGTATGCATGGAAATAATCCTGTGTACATAGAAAATAATCCTATATTACAGGAAGTTGTAAATAAGAAAAAAACCGTAGTAATATCAAATACAAAAGAAGATAGTCGTACAACCGATGATGTTAATTACTTTAATGTAAATAGCCTTATGATGATTCCAATAATTAAATTTGGCGTAGTGACAGGAGTAATTTGTATAGTTTCAATAGGTAAGCAGCATAGTTTTAGCAGCGATGAGGTTAGGAAATGTAAAGCCTTAGTACAAGAGTATTTGATTTATTTGATATAGCTTTTTCCCTCTGATTGAATAAATCAGAGGGGAATTTGTTATAAAAGATAAAAGCTTCTTTAAAATAAAGCGTATATCCATAAAAAGGGGTGATATTTTATGAGGGTCGCAGATAGAATAATAAAATACTTAAAGGATATTGGTGTTAAGTATGTATTTGGTATGTCGGCAGGGACGGTAAGTGCTTTATATGATGCTCTGAATGACACTAATATTGAGCCCATAATAGTAAAGAATGAAGCTGGAGCAGCATATTCTGCTGCAAGATATGCTGGGATTTCTCAAAATCTAGGAGTTACTATAGCGGCAGGTGGTGTTGGCATAAATAATATGATTAATGGAATAGCCGACGCAATGAGATCAAAGGTTCCTGTTCTTGTGCTTAGTGGATATGTGCATAGATGGCAAATTGGAAAAGGTGCAATGCAAGAAATAAACACGGAAAAGCTGCTAGAGCCAATAACTAAATATAGCAAAACAATCCTTAATGAAAAAGATGTTATGAAGGAGTTAAAGGAAGCAATAGAGATTTCATTAACTCCTCCCTATGGACCAGTTCATTTATCTATACCAATAGATATCCAGATATCTGAAGCATTAGTAGATGAAATTGAGTGCAGAAAAAAGGAGTATATTAAAATCACCTATGACGCCGACGAAACAATAAATAAGGCCATAGAAATTATTGATGGAGAAGAAAAAGGTATTATTATGGTTGGCAAGGGTTGTCGGGACCTTACCGATGAAATAAAAAAGCTATCTAAACATTTAAATTGGCCAATAATCACAACTCCTGAAGGAAAAGGTGTAATTTCAACAGAATTTGAGATGAACTTAGGCAACTATGGTTTTTCTAGCACCGATACAGCAGTCAATTATGTGGAAAAGAAAGAAGCAACATGCCTGCTCGTACTAGGTTCAAGCCTGGGAGAGTCTGCAACCAGAAATTATAATAGAGTGCTTGTAGAGGGCAGGAAGGTCATTCATATTGACTGGGATAAAAAAGAATTAAATAAGGTTTTTGAGGTGGATGCTGCAATACATTGTGATTTAAAGATAGTGGTTCCTAGATTGCTTGAAAAGACCAATGAGAAAAAAATAGGGTTTAAAAGAAAATCAATTGCACATGTGCCCTATGTGAGAAACCATACTGGACTATCCATAAGAGAGTTTTTAGAAAAAGTAACGGATATCCTTCCTTCAAATACTTACTTCGTTTCAGATATAGGTGAATACATGAATTTTGTATTTAAATATTTGAAAATTAAAGATGGAATGGACTTTGAAATCAGCCTCAATTATGGAGCTATGGGCTCCGGTATAGCAGGTGCAATGGGAGCATATTTAGCTAAGCCCGATAAACAAATAGCTGTATTAGTTGGAGATGGATCGTTTTTTATGAATGGTACAGAAATTCTTACTGCTAAGGAATATAATATGTCCATTATTTACTTTGTTATAAATAACGCCATGCTGGGCTATGTTTATAATGGACATAATTACTTATATAAAAGAACTATTGATAGATTTGTTCAGAATAGGATTTCAATTGCAGATATGGCTGAGTCTTTAAGGATTAAGTCTATCCAAATAAATGATATAGCAGAATTAGATGCAATAAAAAAGGATTTAGCCAATCTCGATGGCCCTATTTTAGTAGAACTTGTAACCTATGGAACAGAAGCACCGCCAGTTGCAGACCGCTTTGTGGCTTTGACGAAAACAAGTGAAGCAATATAGTATAGATATGTGACTTAGAAATTTAACCTTTGTCTTCAAATATTTCGTAAGCCAAAACTACAATGCTTAATTTGGCTAATAGCTAATGGCTGATAGCTCACAGCAAAAAAATAAAAGTAAAATTTCTTAATCACACATATATATATAGGTAACCAACAATAGAGTGAAATAAAATATCATAATCCCCCTCTCAGCAATATAATTTCTTTCATTTTAAAGTTGGTTCCCTATAGAGATTTAGGTCTTCATGCTAAGCTGACCAATATTTTTATTGAGATAAAAAATAAAATAGTGAAGAATTTTCTAAAAGAATTGATATAATAAAACTGAATTCATAAATGAAAACAGGTGATTTATATGAAAATAGGAAAATTTTCTTCAGAAAATAATGTTAGCATTGACTCCATAAGGCATTATATGGAGCTGGGTTTAATCATGCCTGAGAAAATTGGTGGTCATTATGACTTTGATGATATATGTTTGTCGGATTTAAAGGAGATTGTAAGCCTAAAGGAAATGGAGTTTACTCTAAGCGAAATCAAATCAATTTTTCAATTTAAAAAGCTTGGGAAGCTTACCCACTATCAAGAGATTGAGATGTATAAAGAGCTTTATATAAACAAGCATGATAAAATCATGATGCGTATTGAAGAATTAGATAGGTCAAAGGAAAAGCTTGAGAATAGAATAAAGAAGCTATCACAGATCAAATCCAAGGAAAACTTTACAATAGGTATAGATATTAGTTCATTAAGCATTTTAAAATGCCTAAAATGTGGTGAGGATTTGAATTTAGCTGAGGGACATATAATCAATAATCAAGTGATAGATGGTTTGCTTAGATGTAGGTGTGGTAATCAATATAAAATAGTTGAAGGAATATTGATGGGAGAAAGTAATAGTCATGAAAATTTAAGCTATATTTATGATATCTATTATATAGCTCAATATATAAGTGAAACTGATTCAAAATATATTGAGAATGTTTATAAAGGTTTAGATTGGGCCTATAAAAAACTTAATTTTGAAGAGCTTAGAAATAAAAGGATATTAGACCTGGGTTCAGGTGTTGGATTTTTAGCAAGAGAAATATATGATCACTTACCAGAGGATTCATTATATATAGCTGTAGATCACGATATTAATAGACATATATTCTTAAAGAAGATGCTTGAAAAAGCCAAAACTAAGAAAAATGTAATGTTTATTTGTTCTGACTTTTTAAAGATTCCTATTAAAGACAAATCAATTGATGTACTTTTAGACTATTCTGGAACAAGCAATTATAGCTTTGAAAATGAGGAGTTTGTACTCAATCTAATAGATAAAAAAATTAAGGATAATGCACTGCTATTGGGAGCATATATTTTGTTTGAAAAATTTGGATTAAATAATCCAATGCCATCCCAAATAAGAAAGAACTTTATACTGAAAAATATAAAAAAAGAAATTAAAGCACTAGGGTATGAAGCTATAGATGAGAAGAAATCAAGTACTTTGCAAAAAGGCGGTAAATATGAAAGCTATTTTACTGAAGATGAAAAAGTGTCAGCATATGGGTTTTATGGAAGACGGTAAGATGGGGTGAACCCCATCTTCAGATTGTTGACAAAGTCAACAAGATGACAGGCTTCCCCGAAATCTGAAGTTCGAGGCGTGCTGAAAGTGAGAGGTCG
>JANQEZ010000197.1 GCA_028278115.1 Clostridia bacterium | reverse complement strand
TCCTTGTATATATTTAAATTCGTTATCATCATGTAAGTTTGTATACTCTAAATATTTTGTAATGTCATTTTCCCTATCCTTTGGAAAAGCTCTTAGGCAGTCAATTCCTGTTTTTATAGCACCCCAAAACTCATCTCTATCCATTGATAATGGTAGTTTAGCTCCTATACCAATTATTGCTATGTCCTCTGATACATTTTTTATGTCCTTCATTTTTTTTAATAGTTCGACAGCTGAAGTCTTATCTATTTTTCCCCTTGTGGTATCTTCCATTATGATTCTTAATATTTCCTTCATTTTGTCCTCCTAGGTTTAAATAATGTCTTCAATTGCTTCTTCTATACTTATACTCCCTTGCTTCAATGCATCAAGCATATCTTCATATTTCTTTATTTCATTGCTCTCGTTTTCTTCAACAATTTTCTTTTCATCTTTGTGTCCAACTTGTTCACTTATAAATGATGCTAAATCTGCAATTGAAGTATATGTAAACAAATTTATTAATTTAACCTTTCCTGGATATTGCTTTTCTATCATTGCATGCAACCTGTTGAGCATCACAGAGTCTCCACCGAGTTCAAAAAAACTATCAAAAATATTAATCTCATCATAACCAAGAACTTCGCTGTAAAATTGGGCAATTTTCTTTTCAATATCAGTAAGATGACCACTTTTCTTACCTTTTATTTCTATTTCACCAGATTGATTTAGTTGGCTTTTATTCTTTTTCTCTTTTTTCTGTATTCCTGCTTCTTTTTTAATTCTTTTAACTGTATCTGACATTTTTTTAGAAATCTCAAAGGGAAGATTATCTATCAAATGTAAAAAGTTTAAATTATAGGTCATTTCTCCAATTAACACTCTAGAAACAGCCTTGTTGATTGCTCTATCAAAACCATCTATTGCTTCAACGGTTGGAATAGTCTTGAATATTGAATCATAATTAACACCATATTCTACTGACATTCCTGCTTCTTTCCATGATGTCCAATTTATTGTCAGTGTTTTTTTATTCATCTTGTTTCTATAATAAGCATAAGCATCTAAATATGAATTTGCTGCTGTATAATCTCCATGTCCTGGTTCACTTAGAATTGCTAGACCAGAAGAAAACATAACAAAGAAATCTAATTGATCTTCTTTAGTCAAATGATCTAATACCCAAGTACCATATACTTTAGGATTTATTACATTATTAAAGACATGTTCTTCCTTTCTAATAAGAAATCCATCTCCAGGTACTCCAGCACAATGCAATATACCATTTATCTCACTATGTTTTTCTTTTATACTTTCATATACGATTTGCATCTGCACCATATTAGATACATCAGCTGAATACAGTTCAACCCTAGCTCCTAGATCCTCAATTTCTCTAATAACTTTTATCTTGCTAATTAATTTATTATTATCTTCTTTTAATATTTCATTCCATTTATCTCTATTAGGAATTTCGCTGCGGTTTATTAGTATTAATGTAATATTATTATTCTGCATTGCAAAATGCTTTGCCATTTCTAAACCTATACCACCGGTTCCTCCTGTAATTAAGTAGACTCCATTTTCTTTAATCTTTACTTTCTCGTCCTCATATGCCTCTATGTCTATCTCAGAAAACACCTCAATATATCTTTTTCCATCTCTATATGCAGTTATAAGGTATTTATTATTTGTAAATATCTCATGAATAATACTATCCACCGAAGTCATATCATCAATATCCGTACACCTACATTTAATTCCCGGATACTCCTGAACTATAGTCTTACTTAATCCAAAATAAGATGCATTTTCAGGAATAAGTTGCTCTTGCTTTAACACTTCGTAAACATACTTAGATATTAGAGATAATTTTATATCTGAGTCCAAGCCATTTCTCACAATTGCCTTTGTAAGGTAAAGAAGACTGTATATTCCTCTTTTTACTGATTTTTCTACATCTTTTATTTCTTCTGCTTCTTTATTGGCAAGTGTAGTTAAATGAACTATATTGGATATATTCTTGTTTTTTATTTCTGCTATTAGATTTGTATAATCTTCTTCTATATTTCTTATCTCATATTCATTTGTGCATTGCTTTATATCAAAGCAATCTCCTACTTTAGCTATAAACATGTCATCAGAAATTTCTCTTAAATTATCTATTATTCTACTCTCTAATTCACCAACTTCTTTATTTACAAATACCAATACTTTTTTACTTTCCAAATTTGGTTCAGGATTTTCTGTGTCATCTTCCTTCCATAAACAGGTATAGAACTTATCAAGTTCTTCACTTTCTTTTTGTTTACAATATTCTGGAGTCTTTAACCAGCATCTAGAAAGCTCAAATGGATATGTAGGTAAACTCTCCTTTATATATTCATTCTCTTTATATAAGTCTTCCCAGTTTATTTCAGCACCTTGTATATATAACATACATAATTCTCTTAAACTATCAATTTCATGATTCTTTGACTTTCTAAGTCTTTCAACTTTTTTCTTTGCTTCTTCAGTTAATCCCTCAAGTTCATATTCACTTATTCCCTCTTCTATTCTTTTTCTCTGATCAGTTATTATTTTAAAATGTCCATAAAATATATTATCTTCTTTATCACTGTTTAACTTCAAACTCTTTAGCCTATTTTTTAGTCCTTGTTTACTATCTATAATAAGTGCAATTCTATAGTTATGATGTTGTCTGCCAGTATTTGCCGTATAACATATATTTGAAAGCTTTGCTTCCTCATTTCCATTAAGGAAATCATTATATTTCTCCACTAATCTCAATAATGATTGTTCGGTTTTAGCCGATAGAGTTAATATTCTATATCTATCATTTGCTTCTTCTTCATATGTGGTTTTAGGAGTCTCTTCGATTACAATATGACAATTTGTACCACTTATTCCGAATGAGCTTACTCCACATCTTCTAGGATTTTCATCTGATTGCCAGTCTCTGAGTTTTGTGTTTACATATACCGGTAGTTTTTCAAATTTTATATTTCTATTTGGTGTGTTAAAGTAATTAGTTGGGGGGATTTTCTTATTTTTCAAAGCTAATACTGCTTTTATAAAGCTAACGATTCCAGCAGCTTCACAAAGGTGACCAATGTTTGTTTTTACAGAGCTTACAGCACAAAACTGTTTCTTATTCGTATATTTGGAAAAGGCATTATTTATCCCTTTAATTTCAATAGGATCTCCCAAATTCGTTCCTGTTCCATGGGTTTCTATATAACCTATGGTCTCTGGATTAATATTGGCATCCTTCCACGCACTTAAAATCACCTCTGTTTGTGATGCAGGATTTGGCGCTGTAATACCTATTGAAGCACCATCTTGGTTTATCGCACATCCCTTAATTACAGCATAAATATTATCCTTATCCTTTATTGCTTCATCCATAGGCTTTAATAAAATAGCCGCAACTCCTTCTCCAATTCCTGAACCATCAGAGTTATCGTCAAAGGCTCTTGACCTTGAATCAGATGACTCTATACCCATTCTTAGGTCTTTATTGTCAAAAGGTACTGTATTTATATTAATTCCACCAGCAACTGCCATATCACAGGTTCCTTCCCTTATGGCATTACATGCTAAATATACTGATACCAGTGCTGACGAACATGCTGTATCAACTACTAGGCTTGGTCCCTTTAAGTTTAATAGATAGGCTATTCTACTGGGAATCAAAGCCGTGAGATTAGGAATAACTGCTGCTGGAAGTGATGAAGGCTCAACTTCACTAACCATTCTCACATACATATCACGTAAGTTGCTAGAATATCCAACATATACACCTGTTTTGCTGCCATATAACTTTTTCCCTCCATATCCAGCATCTTCAATTGCTGACCATGCCTCCTCTAGAAAAATTCTTTGGCATGGGTCCATTAATCTAGCTTCACTGGGTGATAGCTTAAAAAAATTATAATCAAATTTGTCAATATCGCTTAGATATGCATTCTCAAAATATTTTATTTCCTCCTCTGGTATTCCAGTATGTAATAAATATGATTTTACGTCTTCTTCCCTTGTTTTCGGTATTCTAGATATGCAATCAATTCTATTTATTATATTTCTCCAAAATTCATCGATGTTATTTGCAGACGGTAATCTACAGGATATTCCAACAACTGCAATATCTTTGTTTCTTTTCTTATTTTCCTCTTTCTTAAGAAGTTTTATAGCTTCTATAGCTGTTTCTTTATCAATTTTTCCATTATTTATACTCTCAATAATATGTTTGTAAACCTTTTCCATAACCCCATATCCCTCCATTTATGCAACTTAAAGATATTTACATATTCCTAATATTTTTAATTACTTCATCAACAGATAGTTCTCCCTGTTCAAATTCGATAATGATGTCGGTTAAACTCTCGTTAATACTTGCGTCTGTATCTATATTTGTAATTTTAACGTCCTTATACGCTGTGACTTCTTCTTCCTTTAAAATATTATTACTAATAAAACTTGAAAGCTTCGATATTGTAGGATATTGGAAAATATCAGTTACAGCAATCTCTTTATTCAAATATTCTTGAAGCTTTTTATGAATCTGCTTAATCAAAATTGAATCTGCACCCATTTCAAAGAAGCTATCATAGATATTGATTTCTTCAAAGCCCATTACTATTCTACATATCTGTGCTATTTCCTTTTCCAACGCTGTATAGCCTTGACTAGTTTTGCCCTCTAGCTTTACATATTCATTTGCTTCACTCTTATGCTCATTGACTATTTTGTTTGTTTTTTCTTTTAAAAAGCCTGATAACTCATATGGATAGCTATGAAGAATTTTAATCATGCTACTATCATCATTAATCTCTCCAATCAAAACTCGTGAAACCCTAGTTTTTAAAACTGTATCAAGCCCTTCTATGGCATCATTTATACCTATAGCCTTAAATATAGTATCAAAGTTAAAATTCCGCTCAAATGCCATACCAGTTTCCTTCCAAGTGCTCCAATTTATTGTTATAACCCTTCTTGAAGTTTTTTTAGCATAATCTGCACAGGCATCTAAGTAGGCATTTGCAGCTACATAATCAGCTTGTCCAACACTGTATAGAATAGTTGCTACAGAGGAGAACATAATAAAGAAATCTAAAGAGTCCTTCTCTGTCAACTTGCTCAATATCCAAGTCCCTTGTACCTTTGGTAGAAGAGTGTTTGTAATATCTTTTTCATCCATCTCATCAAGGGTTTTATATCCTCCAAGACCAGCACCATGTATGATTCCATTTATTCTTCCATATTCTCTTCTTAATCCTTCCAAGGTAGAACAAATTTCTTCTTCATTGGATATATCAATATTAAAATACTTAACTTCTGCTCCTAGAGATTCTATTTGCTTTATATTTTCAATTTTTTTACATAATACTTTATTGCTTTGTTCTTTAAGTATCTCATCCCATTTATCTCTTTCAGGAATTTTTGTTCTTCCTATTAAGGCTAATTTCACATTATTATTTAATGCAAGATATTTGGCGACTTCAGTGCCTATACCACCTGTTCCTCCTGTAATTACATATATCCCTTGCTCTTTAATTTGAATATCCTCTTTATGCTCCAATGTCATGTCTATGCTATTTAACATCTCAACATAGCGTTTATCTTTTCTGTAAGCAACTATATTTTTACTTGTGCTTTTCTTTATTTCTTCTAGTATTATCTCTGTCTCTGTAATATAATCTATATCTATGGCTCTACATTTTATATTTGTTTGCTCCCTATTAATTGCCTTTGAAAAGCCGTATAGACTTGCATTCTCAGGGTTTAATTCGTCTTCATTTCCAGTTATCATTATTGTTTGCTCACTAAGTACTATCAGGTCAATGTCTTCAAAATTACAATTATTAGATAATGCCTTTACTAAATAGAACAAACTATACACACCACTTTTTTGTATCTTGTTAAAATCATTAATATTTCTGATATTTCTAGAGTTTGTCATGCTTAAAGTATGAATAATTTTTTTAACTCCTCTATGCTGTATTTCTTTAATAAGCCTATGATAGTCTAATTGATTATCGCCTATAGAGTATTTATCATCATTTTCTTTTACAAAATCTTCTTCTAAGCTGACTTCAATAATATGCTTACTTTCCTTTTTGATTGCTGTTAGAATCTTTTCAGTCCTAGAATTATTACCTTTAAATACTACAATTACATCATCCTCTAGACTTTCTTGAACTTTATCATTTTTTTGTTCTATCCAATCTATGCCATAATAAAATTGTTTTTCATCTTTATTAGTAATCTTATTTTCAGGGATATCTATCCATAATTTATTGCACTCAAATGGGTATTTAGGTACCCTTGTTTTTTGAATATCCATGTCTTTATAAAGCTCATCCCAATCGATAGAAGCACCTTCTACATAATGCTTGCATATATTCTTGATAGTGTCTTCATTCTTATATTTCTTGAATTTAGTCAATTGCTTTTCAGCCTTTTTATCTAATTTAGTTTTGCGGGTTTGTGTGATGCTGTAATCTTGTTTTATTTCCTTTGACTCTAATATCACCTTATGTCTTCCATAATACCAATTTTCACCATATGAAAATTGCTTCACTGATATATTTCTTAATTCTGTTAAATTTGTAATTAATTCTTCATAATTACATACTATAAGCGCTAACCTATACTCATAATGCCCCCTTCCAGTATTCTGAGAATAACATAATTCTGTAATATTCACATCCTTATTATTTTCAAGATATACAAGATACTCATCAATAAGCTTCTTTAAAGACTCTTCAGAAGCTGCTGATAACGTAAATGTATTAATATCATATTCATCTTTACTCATGTCAACCACAGGAGCTTCTTCTAATATCATATGACAATTTGTACCACTAAACCCAAATGCACTTACAGCACATCTTACCGGTTCATTAGTTGGCTTTAATTTTTTTAGTTTCTTATTCACATATATAGGCGAATTGTTAAATGCAATTTTTGTATTTGGAAAATTAAAATTAATAGTAGGAGGAATTTCTTTGGTATTTAATATCATAATAGATTTAATAAGTCCTATGATCCCTGCACATTCATTTAAATGTCCAATATTACTTTTAACAGAACTAATTGAACAAAATTGTTTTTTATTTGTAACTCTTCTCAATGCATTTGTAATACCTTGTATTTCAATAGGATCTCCCAACTTAGTTCCTGTTCCATGAGTCTCTATATGTACTATTGTTTCAGGATCTATATTAGCATTTTTCCATGCTTTAAGAATCACTTGAGTCTGTGCCTCAGGATTAGGTGCTGTTATACCCATAGAAGCACCATCTTGGTTAATTGCGCTGCCTTTAATAACTGCATATACGTTATCCCTATCAGCTATAGCTTGACTTAAAGGCTTTAATACAATCCCGGCCACTCCTTCGCCCATGCCAGCCCCATCGGAGTAATTGTCAAAGGTCCTTGTTCTTCCATCGCTTGCTTCTATACCAATCTTATAATGCTCTTTATCAATTGGTGTTAAAAATAACTTTGCTCCACCAGCAATAGCCAGTTTGCAATCACCACTTATAATTGCTTTACAGGCTGTATGAACAGCTGTAAGGGCTGATGAGCAAGCTGTATCAATAACCATAGTTGGTCCTCTTAAGTCCAATAAATATGATATTCGACTTGCCATCATTGCTGAGGTATTACCTACAACTGACCCAGACAACAGTGAAGGATCTACATCATTTATTATCTTCTGATAATTATCCTTCATTATGTTTGCAAATCCTAAATATACTCCTGTATCACTACCATATAATTTGTCTCCACCATAACCAGCATCTTCTATTGCATGCCATATAGTCTGCATAAACAGTCTTTGTGATGGATCAGTCAAGCTTGCTTCTTTAGGAGATAGTTTAAAAAACTTATAGTCAAATTCATCAATATTATCTATATAGCCAGCTTCCATATAATCATGTGTGTTTTTTTTACCTATGAATTTTATATATTTATCAACAATATGTTTTCTATTGAGAGGAATTTTTCTTATACAATCAATCCCATTTCTAATATTATGCCAAAACTCATATATATCATTAGCTAAGGGAAGTTTAGCTGATAAACCAATGATAGCAATATCATCTTTGTCAACTTTCTCTATATTAGTTTCAATTAACACTTCTTCACTATTATCTTCACAGGATATATATTTTGCTAACCTTGAAATTGATGTATATGTAAAGAGATCTGCTACTGAAATCTTCTCTGGAAATGTCTTCTGAATTTCATTATTCAGAGCATTTAATAAAATAGAGTCTCCTCCCATATCAAAGAAGCTATCGTAAATATTTATTTCCTTATAACCTAGTACGCTTTGATAAATAGCTGCTAATTTCTTTTCTATTTCTGAATATCTCCCGCTATCTTTCCCCTTTAATTTGACTTCTTTCCTGTGCTCTTTTTGCTTTTTACTATCTAAATTACTATCTATTTCTATTTTTAAAACCTTTTCTTTTAACTCCTTGGATATTTTTAATGGTATTTTTAGTATATTTTTAATAAATTTACTTTCATAGTTTAATTCACCAATAAAAATTCTATTTATGTCCATACTTAAAACATCATATAAAGCATTTATACCTTTATCTGCAGGTATTGTCTTAAATATTCCATCAAGATTGATACTCTCTCCTTCTGTCATTCTAGCACCTTGCCAAATAACCCAATTTATAGCAAGTGTCTTTTCCTTTAGCTTTTTACAATAGGATGCAAATGAATCTAGATATAAGTTGGCCGCTGTATAATCACTCTGTCCAATTTCACCTATTAGTGAAATCCCTGATGAAAACAACACTAAAAAGTCGAGGTTGTCTTGTTGCGTAACTTTATGCAATACCCAAGTTCCTTGTACCTTTGGTCTTAATACCTTATCAAAGGTATCTTTATCTTTTGAAATAAAAAGTCCTTTTCCCGGAATACCAGCAGCATGAATAACCCCATTTATTCTTCCAAAATTTTTTCTTATTTTGGCTATTAATGATTTCATTTTTTCATAGTCCGATATATCTACACCATAATATGAAACATGGGCTCCAAGGGATTCTATTTCTTTAATGGCCTTAATTCTGTCACAAATTTTCTTGTCACTTGAATCCTTTAGATACAATTCCCATTCATGACGATTAGGCAATTCTAATCTATTAATCAAGGCAAGGTTTATATTTTTCTTTGCTAAACTCTTGGCAACTTGAAATCCTACTTTTCCTAATCCCCCAGTGATTATGTAGATACCCTCTTCTCTTATTTCTATTGGTTTTCTTTCAACGTTATCAAAATTAGCTTCGCAAAATCTTTCTTCATATCTGTTTCCGTCTCTATAAGCTGATAGATAGTTATCTGATTCACAAAAAGCTTCTTCTATTATTTCACTAACCGTAGTATTATCATCAATATCAATTGCTTTACAACGAATATTTTGAAATTCTTGATTGATAACTTTTCCCATACCAAACATAGTTGCATTTTCTGGATTTATCCTATCTTCATTTCCAACTACATCATTAACATATTTTGAAATGAGTACAACATTAATCCTTTTATTTCCACAATGTTTATTCATGGCTTTAGTTATATAAAATAAGCTATTAACACCTTTATCTTGACTTTCTTGCAAATCATATAGACTGTCTATTTCTTGTTTTTTTGAAATTGATGATAGGTGAATTATGTGAGAAATACTTATTTTATCAATATGCTCAAATAATTTATGATACGAGTCCTCGTTTTTATCAATTGTGTATATATAATCATTTATTTTAGTAAATTCATCACCAAATCTAACATCAATAATATTTCCTGACCTTTCGGCTAAAATTTTCGAAATATTTTCGCCAATATCCAATGAATCATGGATAATAACTATGCCTTTATCTATAATATTTTTACTTTTAGCTTTAAAATCTTGCTTTTGCCATACTACTTCATAATAGAGCGACTCTTTTCTTTCCTTTCTCCCCTGTGGTATATCTAGCCAACACCTCTTAGGTTCAAATGAATACTTTGGAAGTGATATCCTACTGTAACTGTAGTTACAATAATAATTTTCCCACAATATATCTGCTCCCATTGTATATAACTTAGCTATTTCTCTAACAGTTAATTCCCTATCTTTTTCTAACTCATGCAGCTCATCAACTTTTTTATTTGCTTCTATATCTAAATCTCTTTTTTCTTCTTCATAAATTTTCTTTTTTCCCTTATATTCATTTTCTCTATTATTTATCTTCTGGTAGTCAAAATATATATCTTTCCGATTAATTTCATCTAGATTCTCTGCTAATATATGTTGGAGATTTTCTTTCAATTCTTTGATATTTCTAACCACTATAGCTAATCTATAGCTGTAATGAAATCTTCCAATATTTAAGGTATAACATAGATCTCCAATTTTAGTATCATCATTCACAAAGATTTCAAACTTTTCAATTTGGCTAAATAGAGCAGATTTACTTTTTGCGGATAAAGCGAATATAAATAATTCCTCGCTCATATTATACTCTTGTGGTTTAGGCGGTTGCTCTATAACAACATGGCAGTTCGTACCACTCAATCCAAAGGAACTGATTCCCATTCTTATGGGATTATCATTCTCCTTTATTTTCTTTATTTTCTTGTTTATATAGACCGGTGAATTTATAAAGTCTATCTTTTTATTTGATCTATTCATATGTAGAGTGCCAGGAATTTCTTTATTCTTAATCATTAAAATTGTCTTAATCAATCCAGTAAGTCCAGCACTTTCATATAGATGACCAATATTGCTTTTTACAGATCCAATTGCACAAAACTGTTTCTTGTTAGTATATTTTCTGAATGCATTTTCTAAACCATCAATCTCTATTACATCTCCAATCTTAGTAGCAGTCCCATGCGCTTCAATATATGATAAGGTTTCTGGATTAATATTAGCATCTTCCCAGGCTCTTATTATTACCTTTTCTTGTGATGAAGGATTAGGTGCAGTAATTCCCATTGATTTGCCATCTTGGTTAACAGCGCTTCCTTTAATTACTGCATAAATATTATCTTTATCTGTAATAGCTCTGTTTAATGGCTTAAGCATAACAGCCACTATTCCCTCTCCTAGACCTGCACCATCTGCATTGTGATCAAATGTTCTAGTTAAACTATCTGAGGATTCAATTCCAAATTTAAAGCATTCCTCATCTAGTGGTAATAAGTTTAATTTTGCACCACTTGCTATTGCCATATCACATATTCCATTTCGTAGTGCTTTGCAAGCCATATCTACAGCAACCAAAGATGATGAGCATGCTGTATCAATAAGCATACTTGGTCCCTTTAAGTTTAGTAGATAGGAAATTCTGCTTGGTGTCATGGACGCTAAATTGCCTGATACTGATGAAGGCAATGAGTTAGGATCAGTGTTGTATATCATTTCTCTATACTTATAACTATCAATATCTCCTATTAACCCCATATATAGTCCGGTATTACTTTTTTGAATCTGATTTCCAGCATAACCAGCGTCCTCAATGGTTTCCCATACTACCTCTAGGAATAAACGTTGAAGGGGATTCATCAGATTTGCTTCTTTAGGAGAGAATCCGAAAAAACTATAATCAAACATATCTACATCTTCTAAATATGAGCTTTTTAAATAACTATACTTTTGATTCTCACTATTAAGATAATTAAGATATTCATTAGCATCTTTTTTTCTTCTCTCAGGCAATTCTCTACAACAATCTAATCCATTTCTTATATTTAACCAAAATTCATCAACATTTTTTGCATTAGGAAGTCTAGTACCTATACCTATTACAGCAATTTCATTGTTTGCACTTTCTTTAAGTTCAACTGACTTCTTCTTTTTCAAGTTTTTAAAATTTATTGAATCCAATGCTAACTGTTTTTTAGCCATATTCTCCCCCTTGTTTATATTAAGCTAGTGGTATTCGTATGTTTTTATAATGGTATCTAAAATATTCATATATATATTAGCTATCTCTTTCACACTACTTTTGTTTATTCTTTTATGATTATATTCCCAAACAAAGTTTATACTTTCTGAAGAATTTTCTACCTGTAGTCCAATGTCAAAAATATTCATTAGATTTATTCCATTGGAAATATATTTCTTTTTATATACGATAGGTATTACTGCATTTTCTAATTTAGATATATTTTTATGAACTATATTCTTTAGCTTATATGTATTTAACTCAGAATCTTTACACATTTTCTCTCTAACTATTCTCATAAGATCCTTCATGTATTTTAATTTTTCTAGATTTACATCTAAAGTAGAAATATCTCCTTTTGCATTCATAGCTACCTGTACCACAGCTGTGCCATCTGATAACTTAGCAAATAAATATAAATATAAACTTACTAACATATCATAAATTGTAATATCCTCTTCCAGTACAATTTTTTTGAAGTCATAATATTCTTTACCTTTAAACTCTATCTCAAATGTTGTTTTATTATTGCTCTTTGAAAAGCCTTTAAAATACTCATCTGACAATATCATACTAGGTATATAAAAATCAGTATCTTCATCAATAAATCTAGCTAATTCACCTATGGAAGGATATGTATATAAATCAGATATCTTAATTCTATCAGGATATTCTAAATTAATTTGTTCATAAATTTTTGTCAAGATTAGAGAGTTAATACCTTTATGTATAAGGTTATCATGTATACCTATTTGATTAATCCTTAATATTTCAGTACAAATATCCTTTAGTTTATTTTCAGTATCAGTTAATGCAGCTTCTTTTGAACTAGTTTCTTTGCTCTTTTCATTTTGTAATCTCATCATTTCATTAATTGTTTCTAAGAATTCATCATTAAGATACTTCTCTTTTAAAATATATCTTTGAACTTTTCCACTAGTTGTTTTTGGTATTCTTTTTACTGGCACTACCTGCTCAACCAGTAACCCCATTTTGCTCACTACTTGATTCTTAATACGACCAGCAATTTCATTAAATTCATTAATTTCTTTTCTATTCAGCTTAAATATAACAAGCTTTTCTTCTGTGTCTCCTTTACCTTCAATTCCACAAGCTACTACTTCACCATCAGATATATCCTCAAGTTCTATTACTACCCTCTCTATGTCATGTGAGTAATAATTTTGGGCCTGTACAAATATCACATCTTTTTTTCTACCTGTAATAATTAGTTGGTCATTTATCATTAAGCCTAAATCCCCAGTTCTAGTCCATCCATCATCTGTTTTTATCATAGCTGTAGCTTCATCATTATTATAATAACCAGTAGTTACATTATCACCTTTGATGTGTATATTTCCTATTATTTTTTCCTCTAACCTATTATCTTCGTCATCGCATATTCTAACAAAGCATTTTTCAATAGGACAACCTACCCCAACAAATATTATAGCCCTTTCATCATCCATACCTTCTAAAAATTGAATTTCTTCTCCAACACCTAGATGCCTCCTATCAACGACATGATGCGTATATATTTCATTTGGAGTAGGTATAGATACTGCGACACTAGCTTCCGCTAACCCATATACAGGAAGTATGGCCTCTTTTTTCAGATTATATTTTTCCATGATACATAGAAATTCATTGCAAATTGATATATTTATAGGTTCGGCACCGTTATAGATGATACGAACATTTGATAAGTCTAAATCTACATACTTTTCTCTATTTAGCCGCTTTAAGAAATACTTATAACCGAAATTAGGTGATGCCAATACTGTAGCTTTATATTCGCTTGCTTTTTTCAACCATAGATAGGGTCTTCGAATAAACAATTGTGTAGGCATTAATGTTTGGTTTATTTTACCTACAATTGGAGTTAAGTGAAATCCAATTAGACCCATGTCATGGGTTAATGGCATCCAATTGAGCATAGAATCATTTTCTCTAATATTTGAGCTTTTGATGATGGCTTTTGTATTTGTAAGTAGATTTTCATGGGTTAATACTACTCCCTTTGGTTGCCCTGTAGAACCAGATGAAAATTGAATAAACGCAATGTCATTCTTCTTTGGTGTGTATATTATACCTTCATCAGTAATATTCATCAATTCATCAATGTATATAGCTTTGTCTGATATTTCGTCATATATTTCACCTAAATTATTATTCTTTATATAATCATTTATATAATTCATTTGTTCTCTTGTCGTTACTAAAAATGGATTGATCATTACGCTCCATATATTTAATAATTTTTTGACAACTTCACTATTTTTCTTTTGGGATACAGGGACTGGTATACTTCCTCCTAAAAGGGCTGCCCAAAAGATGTGTGTAAATTTATCGATTTCTGATTCTTCAATATGCAGAATTATTTCATTATCTTGTTTTAATCCTTTTTTTTGCAGATTAAAAAGAATTCCCTTAGCTATTGAGTATAGTTCTTTATAAGATATATATTTTTCATTCTTAGATCCCAATATATATCTTATTCCCTTACCTTCATCCTCTGCGCATGAAATCAAGGCATCAATTAAATTTTTAATCATATAACTCAATCCCCCTACATTAATTTGAAATAAGTCCTTAGTGTTAAGTTGATATTATTAACAACATCTTCTAGTTTTTCATTTATAAAGAAATGTCCCCCATCAAATTTGGTAATCTTACAGCTAAGCAATGTATAATTTTTCCAAGAAATTAACTCTTTCATATTTATGGTGGTATCTTTTTTTCCAGTAAATACAGAAATATTACAGTCTATTCTTTCATTCTTTTTTACATATTTGTAGTTTTCTGTTATTTTTAGATCTGCTTTAATTATTGGAAAAAAATAATTAAAGAGTTCTTCATCATTTAATATCTCTATTGGTGTTCCTCCATACTTCATCATTACTTCTTTCAGCTCATCATTTGTTTTCATATAATGCTTTTCTTCTTTATTTCTTATGTTTGGAGCTCTTCTTCCTGATAAAAATAAGTGTACAGGCTTCTTATGTTTTTCTTCTTTTATTTTATGCCATAGTTCATATGCAAGCCAACAGCCCATACTGTGACCAAATAATGCATATGGACTTTCTGTAATTTCATCCTTTATTTTTTCATATACATCTTCTAGAGCATGTTCGAATGATTCATATAACTCTTCATTATATCGAATACCCCTTCCTGCAAGTTCTATTGGGTACAACTCTATATTTTCATCTAAATAGGTATTCCATTTCATATATGCTTGTGCTGTTCCTCCCGCATATGGTAAACATATTAGTTTAATCTTACTCATAATTATCTACCCCTTGCCTCTTTTAAACATTTTTTATGCCATTGCAAAAGATAATAGCTACTAAATTATAAATCCTGATATCAATATAGGTATTCCAGTGAAACTTAACTTATACATATTAAAAATCCCCAGAATCATCGGATATTTTAATATGTATAAGTTAAGTTTCACTATGGATTCCCTATAGTACCATAAAAGTTATCATAAATGTAAAGTCAAAGTACATCGAAATCCATGAACAAAACTTATTAGAGTTGTAAGCTAATATTGAAAACTCAAGTAAAAATGCAGAATTCGAACTTTTACTAACAATCTGAGATGTAATGTAATATTACATCTCAGACTTTATTTAACTTATTTTATCAACTATTTTTATAGCTAAGAAACCATTGATTTCGTCAACTATCTCAGTAACTTGTGGCTGCCTCATAATAGAGAAGTGGTCTCCAGGTATATCTTTTTTTATTACCTCTTTTTCAAAATGTTTACTTATATCTTTTAGATTGATTCGGAAGCTTTCTTTAGCTTTAAATAACATAATCTGAGTTTGAATTTTAAAGTCAAAGTCATATTGTGACATAGCCTTGCCTAAAGTCCTTATTGTATTGACTTGTTTTATTAGTTCCTCCACAGAGTGAGTTCTATTGTTTTGTAGAATTCTTTGGATATTTGCAGGGAGCTTTAACATGATTGAATCTACCGTTACTCCCTCACGACTTAATCTATGAGCTGTTTCTTTCCACAATATTTCACTATTTTCCTTAGTTGTTTCATCTATGGTTATATCAAAGTAACTTTTTATATATTCCTTCTCACTATGTACACTAAATTCTTTTGGTTCAGATATTTTATGATATTTATTCACAATCTTCCCTCTATTTAATAACGTATCAATTAACATACCAATCTCTATATCATCATCAATATTCTCAAGCTGCCTAATGATCTCAACTGCAATTATTCCACCTAAACTCCATCCAATTATGTTGTAAGGTCCATGTGGTTGAATGTTCTTTATATTCTTTACGTGTTCAGAGGCAAGCTCTTCAATAGTTATGCTTTTGGCAGCAAAGTCTTTTAGCGTTTTAGATTTTATACCATAACAAGTGTACTTTTGATCTATATTTTTGCATAGCTCAATATATCCTCCAACATCACCGCTTACTTCATGAATAAAAAATATATTTTTCTCACAGTCTTCTAGCCCTTTTTTCATTAGTACAATATCCTCTTCATTTACAGCACTTTTTCTATAGCTTTTTATATTTCCGGATATATACTTTCCGAGTTCCTCTATTGTAGGTGTTTCAAATACTTTAACTAATGGTATTTCAATCTGAAATTCTTTCTGTATCTTATGCATTACTATAGTGGCACTTAGAGAATGTCCCCCTAGGTCAAAGAAATTATCCCTTATTCCAATATTCTCATTGATATTTAGTACTCTTTGCCATATATTCTCTAATGCCTTTTCTATTTCATTTCTTGGTTCTACATATTTTACTCCTGTGTTAATCTTTCCATCAGGGTCTGGTAGTTCCTTTCTATCTATCTTCCCATTAGCTGTTAAAGGCATACTTTCAAGGCTAACTAAATATGATGGAATCATGTAATCAGGCAGTTTATTTGATAGATAGGCTTTTATTTCTGGCATGTAAATGTCATTATTTGATACATAGTAGCCACATAAGTACTTTTCTTTTCTATCATCTTCTCGTACTATTACTACAGCCTCTTTTATGTCTTTCTGAGATAATAGTTGATTTTCTATTTCCCCGAGCTCTATTCTGTATCCTCTTATCTTCACTTGGTCATCTATTCTACCTAAAAATTCGATATTTCCATTTGGAAGCCACCTAGCTATATCTCCGGTTCTATATATTCTTTGCCCATTAATAAAAGGATTTTCTAAAAATTTTTCATCTGTCAATTTCGGTCTATTTAGGTATCCTCTTGCTACCCCGGCTCCCCCTATACACAGTTCACCATATATCCCTATTGGCT
>JANQEZ010000163.1 GCA_028278115.1 Clostridia bacterium | reverse complement strand
ATATTTCCTTTTCGCTTATGCTATGAACCTGTTTTTCTTATATTTTGTAGGTTAAAACAGATTCATAAAAATCACTCAAATGAAATATCAAAACCCCCTCAAGTATTGAAAAACTAAAATTAATGATTTACTAGCTCAACGAGTTAATGTATAAAAGTAAATAAGAGTCTATCATATAATTCTATAAATTCAATTTGAGGAGATATAGAAATGAGTAAAAAAAGCAAGAAATGTAATCCCTTTGCATGGGGAGATAATGATTATGGACAGCTTGGATATCCAAGCTTTAGAAAAACTTTTGTAAATGTATGCAGCATAGACGAAGCTGTGCAGGTTAATGGGGGAATTTTTCATAGCTTAGCCTTACAAAGAGATGGAAGAGTATTTGCATGGGGAGGGAACAATAATGGTCAATTGGGAGATAATTCTACAACTGATCGTAATGTTCCAACGGAGGTAATAAGAATCAACGACGTCAAATTCATAGCTACTGGACTTGAGCATAGCTTAGCATCTAAGTCCGATGGGACAGTATTTGCATGGGGAGAAAATATTAATGGGCAGCTAGGTGATGGAACGACTATGAACAGTAGTATACCGGTGCAAGTAATAGGATTGACAGATATTATAGAAGTAGCTGGAGGAGCACTTCATAGTTTAGGGCTAAATTCCAATGGAGAAATGTTTGGATGGGGTTCAAACACTAGTGGACAGCTAGGAACTGGCGGCCCTCCACTCCTTTTCACATCTCCTCAGCAAAGTATGATAAGTGATGTAATAGCAATAGCTGCAGGGGATTTTCACAGTTTAGCGTTAAAATCAGATGGAACAGTATTTGCATGGGGAGGAAATTTCTCTGGGCAGCTAGGTGATGGGACAACAATTGATAGGAATCTTCCAGTTCAAGTAAATACAATAAATAATATAATAGCAATAGCAGCTGGTGCTAGTCATAGTTTAGCATTACAGTCCAATGGAACATTATGGGCATGGGGAAATAATAATGTTGGACAGTTAGGAGATGGAACTAGAGTCGGCCAAAGAGATAGTCCCGTAAAGGTTGTAGATATAAAGGATATCAGCCTCATGCAAAATGGTTCCATATCAGCTGGAAGGATTCACAGTATGGCATTACTAGATGATGGGTCTGTAAAAACATGGGGAGGAAATAATCTTGGTCAACTGGGAGACGGGACAGGAATTAATAGTAATCGACCAGTAGAAGTAACAGGCTTGAAATGTGCTAAATTTGTAGGAGCTGGTTATGACCATAATTTAGCAATAAGGAGGAATGGAAGGGTATGGTCATGGGGAAATAACTCAGAAGGCCAGCTAGGGAATGGTGAATTTGGAGGTTTTAGCTCAATATCAGTAAAAGTGAAGGGTGTAGGAGAAATAAAGGATATAGCCTGTGGGCAGTCTCATAATCTGGCACTTAAACCAGATAATAAAATCAGGGCATGGGGAGACAACTCCAATGGACAGCTCGGGGATGGATGCTTTGGAGGTGTAAGAGATGTACCTGTTTTGGTAAAGGAGCTATACTTAGTTAAGTCAATAGCAGCAGGAGAGAGGTTTAGTATGGCCCTTAAAGAGGATGGAAAGGTGCTTTCATGGGGAGATAATGAATTTGGACAATTGGGAAATGGTACACTCATAAGCACAAGCTTCCCTAAGGAGGTCATTGGATTACCTAATATAATTAAGATTGCTGCTGGAGGAGGCTTTAGCCTAGCCCTTGACCGTAACGGAAAAATATGGTCATGGGGACTCAATGAATTTGGACAATTAGGAGATGGAACCACCGTTGATAAAATAGTGCCTATAATGATAGAAAATCTAGATAAGATAGTAGATATAGAGTGCGGAGATAATTTTGCTTTGGCAATAAGGTCAGATGGGACACTGTTTGCATGGGGCAGGAACGACTCTGGAGAACTTGGAATAGGATTCTTTGGAGGGAGTATCACAACCCCTACCCAGGTAGTAAATATCTCAAATGTAATAGCAGCTTCAGGAGGAGGAGAGCACAGCCTAGCTATTACATGTGATGGCAAGCTCTTTGCCTTTGGAGATAACAGCAGTGGTCAGCTTGGGAATGGAACTACCCTAAATAGCAGTGTTCCAATTAGAGTATTTTTAAATGAAGAAGCCGTAGCAATAGCAGCAGGTGGATTTCACAGCTTGGCACTTGTGAAAAATTGCTCCAATTTATTTGCATGGGGGGATAACAGCAGTGGCCAGCTTGGAGATGGAAGCCTTCAGGACACTAGTGTGCCTACAATGGTAATAGAAATAAGAAATGTGATACAAATATGCGCTGGAGAAATGCACAGCTTGGCAATAAGCTGTAAGTCAGATAGATAATATAATTTAGTCTAAAATGGTTTTTGTATATGCAAAGGCCATATTTTTTTGAATAAAAAATACTAAAAAAAAGTAATCATATGTCTAGGAATTTTATTTATGGGTATATTCCATAATAGACATAAATTTAAAGTATAAAGCTTATTTAGGGAAGTTGATTAAGTAATTGAATTAGTATATAATTTATAAGAATATTAACTAACACTTATATGAAAAACATTTGTAAGAGAAAGGAGCCTTAACATGAAAAAGATTTTTACATTTCTATTGGTTTTATCAATGATATTTGTAATGGCATGCAATCAAGATACAGTGGAACAATCGGGAGAAGCTGAGGATAATGAAAACAAGATAGAGATAGAGATTGAGAAAATAAAGGTCTATGCAAGTATATATCCTATGTATGATTTTGCTAAAAGAATTGGAAAGGATAGGATTGACCTTGAGCTAATGGTTAGTCCCGGAGCTGAGCCCCACGACTGGGAGCCTACTGCAAAGCTAATGGCAAAACTGGAAAAGGCAGATGTGCTTATATACAACGGAGTACAGATGGAGATGTGGGCTGATAAAGTTATTGGAACACTGGATAATGAGGATTTAATAGTTGTGGAGGCATCGGAGGGTATAGAGCTTCTAAAATTTGATGGACATCATGACCACGACCATAACCATGAAGATGGACATCATGACCACGACCATGACCATGAAGAGGGACATCATGACCACGACCATGACCACGAAGATGAACATCATGACCACGACCATGATGTTCATAACCACGAAGATAAACATGACAAGCATGACCATGAACATGAAGAAGAAAAGCATGAGGAGCATAATCACGTACACGGAGATTATGACCCCCATATTTGGTTAGACCCTATCAAAGCAATAGATCAGGCTGAAAATATTAAGAATGCCTTGGTAATTGCAGATGAGGAAAACAAGGATTTTTATGAAGCAAACTTTAAAGAATTTGCTGATAAGCTGACAGCCTTAGATAAAAAGTTCAATGAAGAATTAAAGGATAGGCAAATTGATGATATAGTTGTAGCCCATGCTGCCTTTGGATATCTTGCAGATAGGTATGAACTCAATCAGATAGCCATTAGCGGCTTATCACCACAGGAGGAACCGAGTGCAGCTAAAATGGCAGAAATAACAGACCTAGTTAAGGAGCATAAAATAAAGTATGTATTTTACGAAACCTTAACCAGTCCAAAGCTATCAGAAATAATAGCAGGGGAAACAGGAGCAAAGACCGAAGTACTTAACCCTCTTGAAGGATTGACCCAAGAGGATATAGAAGCAGGTAAAGACTATATATCTGTAATGGAGGACAATCTAGAGAGCCTAAAAAAAGCTCTAAGATAGATAGAATCCTTTATTCTATATCTTAGTTTATAACAGAACTAAAAAATAATTATAAAATGAATACAAAACCTACTGAAGTAGAAGAACTCAAAATCTTATAGATATATAGGACTTGAGTTCTTTTTTTTATTATAGATAAACGCTTTTACACATTAATTAATTTTCCAAAGAAAACAATGAATGCTTCTACATTTTTTTCTTTGGAAATATTAAATTATAAAAGCGTATATCCATACCAGTTGTAAAAAGGATAAAAATAGTGTAAAATTACACTAAAGATATAATAATACACTAAAATATCTCCAGATTTTAGGAGGTGGTAAAGTGAGCAATTTGACAAGGGAAAATATTCAGGACATTGTGTCAAAAAAGATTAGGCTTCTAAGGAGCGAGTATAATTTTTCCCAGGATAAAATGGCAGATGTTTTAGGAGTGTCGAAAAAAACCTTGATACAAATAGAAAAAGAGAGAAGCAAAGCCTCATGGACTCTGGTTATGGCAATATGTGGTCTTTTTAGAGAAAGTGAGATACTGAAGATGACCTTGGGGGAAGATCCCATTGAGCTGTTGGAAACCATAGTCTTTAAAAATGTAGCCGTACCTAAAAACTTAACCGGTGGAGGAAAGGTGTGGTGGAAAAACATAGAATCTGAAGGGAAATTTAAAGTTCAAAGGAATATAATTACCTCCCACTACAGGATTATAGATGGGAACAATAGAAGATGGTACAGCAGCTATGATAAGGAATACGCTTATCAAAGGTTTAAGGAGCTTATAAGTGAGGTGAGTGATGATGAAAAAGAAATTGAGTAGATCAAGCTATAAATTTCTATTATCTGAATTAAGTGGTCATAGGGATAGAGATATTATTACTCAGCAGCAGCTAGAGGATATGATGACATTTTATGAAGAGGATGCAGGACTTAATTTCATAAGAATATTGGTTACAATAGGTTCACTATTAATTGGTCTTGGAATACTTAGCTTTATAGCAAGTAATTGGCAATATATGGGTAAAAGCCTAAAGGTAATTGTCATAATAGCAGCACTAGGGATTTCCATATTCACATCCTTTAAATTAGAGAAGAGCTACCCTAAGACATCAAAGGCATTTTTATATTTGAGTGCATTAATATATGGAGCTGGGATATTCCTAATGGAGCAGATATTTAATATTAGCGGAGAACTGCCTCAGGCATTCTTGCTTTGGACCTTAGGAGTAGTGCCTATGGCCCTTATACTAAAGGAAAAAATACTATTTATTTTCGCCCACATACTTGCTATGATATATATCAATGGAAGCTTCAATGAAAACATATTAGTATATGGGGTAATATTAGTTACTCTATTCTATGTTGGAAATAAATATTTTAACTATTCTAAGCTCAGCACCTTCTTTAATAATGCGGTGGCACTTAACGTAGTTTTATATGCTTTAAATTACTTTGAGGTAGAGGGAATATATATAGGAATAACCTTTTTAATAATAGGGCTTTTAATGTATTATTTAAAGCATGAATTAAATATTGATATCTTTAGATTACAAGGTTTGATTGTGATAGGAATAAGCGGATATGCATTAACCTTTCATAGGATTTGGGAGCAGCTTAAATTTATACAGGATGGAAACACTATAGCCGTAGGTTTTGGTATAGTCCTCATAGTGTATCTGCTCAGCTTAGTTAGACAGAGGCTTTTAACGCCGCTGATATTTACGTGTATTTTAATACTAAGGTATTATTTCGATACCCTATATGATTTTATGCCTAAATCACTATTCTTCATAATTGGCGGTCTTATACTTTTAGGCTTTGGTCATTATTTTGAAAGAATCAGAAGGCATCGTGGAGGTGACTTAAATGAAAAAAATGATTAAAAGAAGGGGATTTAAATATTTATTTTCATTTATAGTAATGACCTTTATAATCATCTTCATGGCGGTACAACCAATGATAACTGAGCTGCTAGGTGAGGAAATACTGATTAAAACTATGGCATATGACCCAAGAGATGTATTTAGAGGGGATTATATAAAGCTAAACTATGAAATTAATGAAATAGATATCAGTAAGCTGAGTCAAGAAATTTTAGACAGAATTGATGAAGAAAATCATTATGTAGACATAGAAAAGAGAGCTGTATATGTAGTATTGAGGAAAATAGATAATTATTATGAAGTTCATAGAGCAACACTAAAGAAGCCAGAAGAAGGAATCTATATACAGGGAAGATATTCTTATCCACTATGGAGAAACCATGAGGTGAAGACACCTAGCTTTGAAAGAAAAATAGACGGAATCAGGGTGGATTACTCACTGGATAAGTATTATGTTCCTGAAAATACTGGAAAAGAGCTGGAAGAAAAGGTTAGAAATGGTGAAGCCCTAGCAAGAATTAAAGTTTATAGGGGATATGCACTGCTAAAGGATATTGTTTTAGATATATAGAATAAAATAATTAAAGGGAGGGTTTCCATATAGACAGGGTCTTGTGGAAAACCCTCCCCTTTAAGTATATTAATCAACAGATTTGAGAATATAAATTATTTTGTGTAAATGGATGGTTTATTAAAAATTCACATGTGAATAATTATTAATTAAATATGCATAGATAGACCGAAGGTCAACAGGGGTGACTGGAAAGTTACCCCTATATTTTATGTGATCTCTGGCTTATATAGATAACTCTTCCTTCAATCTTTCATTAAAATATATTCCTACCTGAGATATGCATTCATTCCACTGCCTAATAGGCTGAGACCATTTTTTCTGGATATTCATAGTAGCTAGATAAATTATTTTAACTAAAGCCTCATCTGTAGGATATGTAGTTTTATTCTTAGTAACCTTTCTAAGTTGCCTATGGTATCCTTCTACTATATTTGTGGTGTATATTAGTTTCCTCATCTCATGGGGATACTTAAAGTATGCCGTAAGTTCATCCCATTTATTCTCCCAAGACTTAATTATTAAAGGATATTTCTCTGACCATGTGCTTTTAAACTCCTTAAATTTGAGATCTGCTTCTTCTATTGTTAATGCCTGATATATCTTCTTAAGGTCCTTCATAACGACTTTTTTGTATTTATGTGGCACATATTTTATATTGTTTCTTATTTCATGGATTACGCATAGCTGATTCTCTGTCTTAGGAAAGGCACTATTAATCGCTTCTGAAAAGCCTGATAATCCATCCTTGCAAGCTATTAATATATCTTCTACTCCTCTATTTTTAAGGTCATTGCATACCCCTAGCCAGAATGATGCACTTTCATTTTCTCCGACCCATATACCTAAAATGTCCTTTTTTCCTTCTATGTTTATCCCAAGCACTGTATAGGCTGCTTTACTAACTACTCTATTTTCCTTTCTCACCTTAAAATGTATTGCATCTAAAAATACTATAGGATAAACCCTTTCTAGTGGTCTAGATTGCCACTCCTGAATTTTAGGAATTATTTTATCTGTTATTTTGCTAACCATTGTAGGTGACACATCTATTCCATAAATATCTTTCATATGATCTTCAATATCTCTTGTAGACATTCCTTTTGCATACATAGCTAGTATTTGATCTTCAATACGATTAGTTGTCCTTTCATACTTCTCTATAATCTTAGGTTCGAACTCTCCATTTCTATCCCTTGGAACTTTTAAATCTGTTTTCCCAAAATTTGTTTGAATAACCTTTTTACTATATCCATTCCTACTGTTACCTGAGTTATTACCATTAGGGTCATTTCTACTATAACCTAGATGATTCTCAAGCTCCGCTTCTAGAGCCTGCTCAAGTGTTTCTCTAAATATTATCTTTATTGCTTCTTGTATTTCATCTACTGTTTGGCAATTCTTTGCTAATTCTTTAATCGTTAAATTATTAAAGTTTTGCATAAATAGTCATCTCCTTTTTATTCCTTCTTATTGGAATTATTGACCATTTACACAAAACTTTATACATTCCCACAGATTTATTTAAGCAGCTCACTATAAACATCTGGAATCCATCTTTGAGAATCTATAGGCGGCCTTATATAATTTTCATCCTCCTTTTTAGGTGGTAATTTAATTTTTTCCGCCATTACTTCTTCATAGGGAATGAGGTTTAATAAATGATGAATACAATTAAGCCTTGCAAGCTTTTTGTTATCGGCATTTATAACATACCAGGGACAAAATTCCGTATCGGTGTATTGGAACATTACATCCTTTGCCTTGGCATATTCACTCCAACGTATCCTTGATTCTAAATCCATTGGACTTATTTTCCAGCGCTTCAAAGGATTTTTTATACGTTCCTTAAATCTCTTTTCCTGTTCTTCATCACAAACGGAAAGCCAATACTTTATCAAAATGATTCCAGAGTTGATTAACATCTTTTCAAATTCTGCACAGGACCTAATGAAATACCAATATTCCTCATCTGTGCAAAAGCCCATTACTCTTTCGACACCAGCTCTATTATACCAGCTCCTATCAAATATTACGATTTCCCCAGCCGATGGAAAATGATGAACATATCTTTGATAATACCACTGTGTTTTTTCCCTTTCAGTTGGAACACCAAGAGCCACAACTCTACAAAATCTAGGATTCAATGGTTCTATTATTCTTTTTATTATCCCTCCCTTGCCAGCTGCATCACGACCTTCAAAAACTACGACGACCTTTTTACCGGTTTCCTTAACCCACGCCTGAAGCTTAACAAGCTCTAAATGAAGCTTTTCAAGCTCTTTTTCATAAAGCCTAGTCTTTGACTTAGTCAATGTAATTCCCCCTCTCAAGATATAAAAAGAAATCTTATATTAATTATTTTACCTTTAATAAAAATGATTTAAACAAATTTATATATATATAGGGTTCATATTATATAATAAAGTAAAAATAAATTTCACTGAAAAATAAAAGCTTCTAAGTCACACACCAATATAAATTGATAATAAAATAACCCTACAGTAATACACCACACCTTCTAAAATAGATAAAATAGTTCTGCAAAACTAATGTAAATATTGATATAAAAAAAATACTGGATATTTCACAGGCTATGAAGGATATTATATTTAATTTAAACAATTTATATGATTTAATAGTATAGAAAGAAGTATAGTTAGGCAAATATTAGAATAACATGAAGCTTTCTAACTCTAAATACTGATTTTGAAACTTTACTGTCAGCCTCAAGCTATCAATATTTAGCCGAGAAAAGTGGTGTGATAATAATGAAAAGTAAAACCTATACAACTAAAGAAATTGCAGATATAGTAAATGTTCATTCAAATACAGTGAGACTATATGAAAAGTGGGGATACATTTCCACGGTAAATCGTAGAAGAAATGGTTATAGAGTATTTACTCAGAAGCATTTATATCAAATGAAGTTAGCTAGAATTGCATTGCCTGGGCCATATCCAATAGATGGGCAAATAGTACATTGTTTAGTAAAAGAGTTTGCACAGGATGAATACGAGAATGCCTTTAGACTAGCAAATAAGTATTTAGAAGGCGTAAAGCTTGAAAGCATAAGGGCAAATACTGCCCTCAAAGTATTAGATAAATGGTTTGAGAAAAAGCCTGGAGACAAGATAAAAACTGTTTTTAAAACTAGAAAAAAAGCATCAAATGAAATAGGTGTATCTGTAGATGCCCTAAGAACATGGGAAAGAAACGGTTTATTCAGTATTGATAAAGATGATAAAAGGATTACTATATTCACGGAATGGGATATTGAAAAAATTATGGTTATAAGATTACTTCGTAACTGTGGATACAGTATCGCATCATTATTTAGGGTGTTTTCCAATGAAGAACACCTATACCAAAGACCTTCGGAAATACTGTCATTACCCGATGAAAATTCAGATATATACTATGTAACTGATCAATTTATTAAATACTTAGAGGATCATAGAATGCGTGCTGAAAAAATAATGGACCTAATACTACAAATGCCTGATGAATATAGGAAGGAATAGTTGGATAGAAAAAATGATATTTTTTCCTATGGTTAATCCCATTACAAATGATATACTAGAGTAAAAAGAAATCGACAAAAAAGGAGTAAATTGTAATGCTTAATCAGGCACGCATGATTTTAAAAAAGTACTATGGATATGATAGCTTTAGAAGGGGACAGGAAAAAATAATAAATAGCATCTTAAATGAGAGAGATACCTTTGCAATAATGCCTACCGGTGCTGGTAAATCCATATGTTATCAAATTCCAGCCCTTTTGTTAGATGGACTGACTATTGTAATTTCGCCCCTTATATCCCTTATGAAGGACCAAGTCGATGGGCTTCAAGACATAGGAGTACCTGCCACCTTTATAAATAGCTCAATAGGATATAGAGAGGTAATTAATAGAATCAATAAGGCTAGAAATGGAGAAGTTAAGCTTTTATATATAGCACCAGAACGATTGGAAAGTGAAGATTTTAGACAATCCCTCAGTGGTCTTGAAATATCACTAGTTGCTGTTGACGAGGCCCATTGCGTATCTCAGTGGGGTCATGACTTTAGGATAAGCTATAGGTCGATTGCACCCTTTATAAAGGAATTATACGACAGCAGCCCTATTGTGGCAGCCTTTACGGCAACTGCCACCGAGGGGGTAAAGGAAGATGTCATAGAGCTGCTAGAGCTCAAGTATGCCAATGTATATGTTACTGGCTTTAATCGTGAAAATCTATATTTTTCAGTAGAAAGAGGAGTAAATAAAAAGGATTTTATAGTTAAATATATAGAGGATAATAGGGAAGAAGTAGGAATTATATATGCTGCAACGAGAAAAGAGGTAGAAGGTCTGTATGAAATCCTAAGGAAAAAGGGATATAAGGTGGGGAAATACCATGCAGGTATGAGCAGCGAGGAGAGGAAAAGAAGCCAAGATGAGTTTATTTATGATGATGTAAAAATTGTTGTGGCTACCAACGCCTTTGGAATGGGTATAGACAAATCAAATGTGAGGTATGTAATCCATCACAATATGCCTAAGAATATGGAGGCATATTATCAGGAGGCAGGTCGTGCCGGTAGGGACGGAGAGCCAAGTGAATGTATTTTACTCTTCTCTCCCCAAGATATTTTGCTGCAAAAATATATGATTGAACAAAGCATAGCATCTCCCCTTAGACAAAAAAATGAATATAAGAAGCTGCAAAATGTAGTTGATTATTGCCATAGGTCAAAATGTCTAAGGAAGTATATTTTAGAATATTTCGGAGAGGAAGAAATAGAAGATGAGTGTGGTAACTGCAGTACATGCAAGGATGATAGTGAGCTTACAGATATTACCATAGAGGCACAGAAGATATTTTCCTGCATTTATCGTATGAAGGAACGCTTTGGAGCCACTATGGTTGCCCAGGTACTAAGGGCTTCTAAAAATAAGAAGGTTAGAGGGTTTGGCTTTGATGGCTTGTCCACCTATGGCATCATGAAGGAATATAGTGAAAAAGAGATAAAGGATATTATAAATGTGCTAACAGCTGAAGGATATTTAGGCCTTACCGACGGTCAATACCCCGTTATAAAGCTTAAGCAGAAGGCTGCAGCAGTGCTAAAGGGTAAGGAAAGTGTATTTCAGAGGATTCAGAGAAAGAAGGAAAAGAGAGCTGAAGATAACTCGCTATTTGAAATACTCCGAGGACTTAGAAAAGAGATTTCAAGCAGAGAGAAGGTTCCTCCTTATATTATATTTTCCGACAGCACCCTTAGAGAAATGAGTAAATACTTTCCTCAGGATCGAAGTTCAATGATAGGTATTAAGGGAGTAGGGGAAGCAAAGCTTGAAAAATATGGAGAGGAATTTTTAGCTGTAATAAGTAACTATGTGAAAGAAAATAATGTAGCTCCAATAAAGCTAAATATTGAAAATCCAAGTACAAAACTTAAAGAAGAAAAGATACCTAGTCATGTAATAACCTTTAATATGTATAGAGAAGGTAAATCCCTTAAGGCGATTTCAAATGAAAGGGATATTAAGCAGTTAACCATCAATAATCATATTATACGCTGTGCAGAAGAAGGCTTAGATGTTGATCTTAATGAATTTATTCCTTCTAAATATGAATCCCTGATTATTGAGACTATTGAAAGTCTTGGGACAGAGAGACTAAAGCCCATTAAAGAGGAATTGCCCGATGAAGTGGAGTATCTAGCTATTAAAGCAGTTATTTGTAAATATATAGGGAAGCAACTTTAATTAAAGAAAGAAATTATATTGCTGAGAGGGGATTATGATATTTTATTTTCGTTCATGCAATGAACCTGTTTTTTATATATTTTGAAGGAGAAAACAGATTCATTGAAATCACTAAAATAAAATATC
>JANQEZ010000089.1 GCA_028278115.1 Clostridia bacterium | reverse complement strand
GCTTTAGGGATATTCAAGGAATCAAAATGTAAAAGATTTATTGCAATCTATATAACTAAAAAAAACAATAAAATAGTTTGAAATAACTAAAAAATATAGACAAAATAGTTAAATAGGTGTAAAATTTTATTAGAAAAAGGAGGAAATCATGGATAAATTTGATTACCTAATACTTAGAGAACTTCAAGACAACGGAAGAATAACCACAGCAGAGCTCGGTAGGAAAATTGGGCTTTCAACTACCGCCACTAAAGAAAGGATAAAAAAATTAGAACAGGAGGGGATAATCAAGGGATACACTGCAGTAATCGACTGCGACAAAATTGGTATGGATATAACTGCCTTTATATCGGTGCCAGTTGGAGATGTAGCTATAGATAAAATGGCAGATTTTTTAGCTGGGCTTTCTGAGGTTTTAGAGTGTCATAAGGTAACAGGAGATACATGTTATTTGATAAAGGTTAAGACGAAAAATACAAAGAAGCTGGAGCAATTAATAGATAAAATTAATAATATTGCAAAGAATACATATACATACTTAGCCTTATCGACGACAAAGGAGACAATAAAAATTAACCTTGAGGAAAACGATTTCAAATAAATATTGGGGGAATGAATATGTTTAAAGACTTAAGTGATTTTAAAGCCTACTGTATAGATAATGAAGTAAAGCTTATAGACTTCAAAGTAATTGATCTTGCAGGAAGATGGCATCATCTTACCATACCAGCATCAAGATTTTCAGAAAAAATTATTGAAAATGGTATTGGCTTTGATGGATCAAGCTATGGATTTTTAACCGTTGAGAAATCCGATATGGTATTTAAGCCGGACTTAAGCAGTGCTTTTATAGACCCCTTCAATGATACGTCTACCATAACAATGATAGGCAATATATACTCATTAGGAGATGAAACCACTAGATTTGAAGGTGATCCGAGATATGTGGCTGAGAAAGCCGAAAGATATATGGAGGATTCGGGAATAGCTGATAAAGCATTATTTGGTCCAGAATTTGAATTTTATATACTAGATCATATTTCCTATAGAAATACCCCAAACCATATGGAGGTTTATTTAGATGCTGAGCAGGCCGAGTGGAACACGGGAAGAAAAGATACTAAAAATCTAGGCTTTAAGGTGCATCATAAAAAGGGTTATCATGTGGATATCCCCTATGATATTAACTTTAACCTTAGAAATAATATGGTGCTAAAGCTAGAAGAGCACGGAGTGCCTGTAAAGTATCATCACTCTGAAGTAGGAGGACCAGGACAGCTTGAAATAGAGCTTAGCTTTGGTGGATTAGTTGAGATGGCTGATAGAACTATGATATCTAAGTATATCATAAAGAATGAAGCCACAAAAAATGAAAAGACTGTCACCTTTATGCCAAAGCCCTTCTTTGGAGAGGCGGGAAATGGAATGCATGTTCATCTTCAACTGTTTAAGGATAAAGAACCGATTTTTTATGATGAGTATGGGTATTCACAGCTGAGTAATACTGCCCTTTATGCCATAGGAGGTATACTCAAGCATTCTCCAGCACTTATGGCCTTTACAAATCCTAGTACAAATTCATATAAAAGGCTGGTTCCCGGCTATGAAGCACCTGTAAGTATATGCTTTGCCACTGCAAATAGAAGCTCTGTAATAAGGATTCCTGGATATGCTAAAGAGCCTATGGAAAAGAGATTTGAATTCAGGCCATCGGATGCAACCTGTAACCCATATTTAGCTTATTCAGCACTATTGATGGCAATGCTGGATGGAATCAAGAATGAAATAAATCCAACTAGTGAAGGATATGGTCCATATGATGTCAATATATTTGATCTGCCCGAGGAAGAGAAGGCGAATATAAAGGGTCTGCCTAAATCCTTAGAAGAAGCAGCCGATGCCTTAGAAAATGATTACAAATTCTTGCTTGAAGGCGGAGTATTTTCCCTTGGAATAATAAAGGATCAAATAAAGCAGATAAGGAAAGATGCCTCAAGGGTAAACATTACCCCCCATCCTGTGGAATATGAAATGTATTATGACTTATAGGAATTAAATAGATAGTAAATGCCAAAATAAAAAGCTATTTTCTATATTATTTAAAAAACCTCAGACCAAATTTGGTTTGAGGTTTTTTAAATTCAAAAGAAAGACCCAAAGTCTTAAAACTAGAAAAGTGCTTTCCACACTTTTCTAACAACACTTAATATTTTCAACGTATTCCAAAACCTTTTCTGGTGATAATCTTGTGGCATTGATAACCAGCATTTCTTCATCTCCTCCACAATTTCTACACTGAGCAGGCTCGATTTCTTCATATGCTGAATCTACACCAGAAATTATTGTGACAGCTACTTTATCCTTGAAAGTTTCAAATGGAACTACATCATATCCCTTGCTTGATAATAAGTCAGAAATCTCATTTAAGCCTTGCTGTACAGCTATTTTATAGTTTTTCATATCATATCTCCCCCTCTTATATTTGATAATATCTAATATATACCCTATGTTTCTGAAAAAAACCAATAGTTTCATAAATGTGTTATATAAAGAATCCATAGTATTAAAAAAATGCAGTATAGGTAAATATTGCACTTGGATATGCTTCATAAAAGTAACAGAAAATTCGTAATATTATTTACATATACATAATATATATATATAATATAAAGTAGATAAACATTATAAATACAGCTAGTATAAATTACAGTAAAATAGGGAGGAACAGAGGATGTATTTTTTAGAGGAAGTAATTCTATCACCAGGGGAGAAGGTTAGAAGGATACGAGGCTATTTGGGACTTAAGCAGTATGAAATAACAGGAGGAAAAGTAACAAGAAATCTAATTAGCTATATAGAAAATGGTAAGACAAAGCTCGTAAAGGATACTGCAAAAATAATTGTAGATTCTATGAATGAATTCTCTAAGGAAAAGAAGATTCCCCTCAATATAGATGTAGAATATATAATGCTTGATGAAATTAGCCAAGCTAGAAACTTATTAGAAAAATATATAGACAATCTCAAAAAACATATTAATGACATAAATGATTTTGAAATTGGATTAAATAAAGCAGAGAAAATTCTAAAGGATTGGGATATCATTGATAAGAAAGCTGAAATCTATGAAATTGCTGGTAATCATTATTATAGACAAGAACTGATTGATGAAAGTTATATAAACTATTTAAAATCATTAGAGAGCTATATCAGGACATCTAATAATTTAAAGGTAGTGCAAATATATGTAGAACTGGGAAGGTGTGCTATTTGGCTGAAAAACTACCAAGAAGCTATAAATCTTAACAACCATGCCTGTGTAATTTTAAAAAGAAGTGAAATTGAGGACCAGGAAATATTCAGAAGAATACTCTATAATAATGCCCTTGCCTTTAGAAGCGTAAAGAAGTATGATAAATCATTAGCTATATTGCAGAAGTTAGAGGGGAATATGGGGGAGGAAATAACCCAAAAACAGCATCTGGATGTTCTTTTATCTAAAGCAAACTGTTATTTAGGGTTAGAGAATTATGCTGTAGCAGAGGAAATATACAATGAGATTCTTAATATTACTAAAGACACAGGGGTTTTAGTAATAGAAGCAATAGCATATCAAAACTTAAGTGATGTATATGCTAAATACAATGACATTGAGAGAGCAATTCAAAGCTTAGAAAAATCTATTGAAATCAGGCTAAAGAATAATGATTTCTATAACAATAGCTTTTACCTATCCCGAGCATATTTATCCTTAGGTAAATTATTTAATAAAATTTTTAAACACAGCCTTGCAGAAAAAAAGCTAATAATAGCATTGGAGGAAGCACTTAATGTAAGGGATACATCATTGCAAGCCAATATCTACAAAGAGCTTCTAAACAGCTATATAGCATGCGATGACACCAAAGGCATTGACAGAATAGTAAAAGAAATAAAGGAAACCACTACTGACAACAGTAAGATTAATGAAATGAAGGATATATTTTTTCAAGCAGCCCATTACTATATCAATAAGGATATTGAAAAAAGTGCAAATTTATTAAGTTTTAGCTTAAATATCATAACTTAATGAAGGGGGAGTATAATGAGGCTGAAAAAAGTATTGATGGTATCATTAATTATTAGTATCTTAAGTATGGGGTTAGGAATAACATCATTTGCGGGCGTTGAAACAGAACCTTGGGCTGAAAACCCACAAATGAGAATCATCTAAATGATAAAAACTAATGATTAAATCTGAGAATTAAATTTTACTTAATCTTGGATCAAGATATCTTTAAACAATGCTGGAATAGCCTTAATAACGGTTTTTCTCTGTATACAATTTCATATAAAAATATAATTAAGCCCTCAAGGATTAGCAATATCCTTGAGGGCTTTTAATGTAAAATATAACCCTTATATATAAAAGTCAAAAGATGTTTAAAAAACTCTAGTACAAATGTCCTAATTCAAGAAAAAATTCAGAAGATTAAAAAAAAACATTGACACTGATAAAAATTGGTAGTAATATAAATGTAAATAAGGAATGAAAAAATATTTACCAAAACCTTAATGTCGAAACATGAAGTATTTACACAAGTTTTTCTGACTGATGAAGTTAAGGGGGGTGATTCCAATGTACAGTTATATGGTTTCTAGGGTAGAAACAAATGATAAAAATGACTAAAATAGGGGGAAGGAAAATGAGAAATATGTTTGAAGGTAAGAAAGTGTTTTCGATTATATTATGTATGCTTATATTAGTATCACTTAGTACATACGGATTTGCAATTAATGACATAATTAGGAGCGGTAAGCCTGAAGTTGAAGCTAAGAGTGAATTTAGAGAGGTAAAAAAAATCTATGACAAGAATATGGACAAGATATTTGAAAGCTTATCTGAAAAAGTAAATAAAGCTAGGGACAATGAGGAATTTTCTGTTATAGTTGTGTTCAATGAAAAAGTAAGTGAGTCTAAAAAGGACGATTTAAGAAATCAGATAGGCAACTATACAACTAAGCATGAATATAAAAATATCCCTGCTGCAGCCATGAAGTTAACTAGGGGACAGATTAATAAAATGTCTAAGCTCGGCATAGTAAAGCATATAGAATATGATGAAAAGGTTGAAGCCTTTGATGATACAGCCAACTATTGGTTTGGTACGGAAAAAGCAAGAAATGATTTTGGTCTTGATGGAGATAAGGATGGAAATATAAATAGCTACTCTAAAGATGATATAGTAGTGGCAGTATTAGATACTGGAATAGATGGAAATCATGTGGACTTAGACGGTGGAAAGATAATAGGATGGAAGGACTATGTAAATAGTCAATCTTCTCCTTATGACGATAACGGTCATGGAACCCATGTAGCCGGAATAGTTGCTGGAGAAGGAGATGGAAATCCAAACTACGAGGGAGTTGCAAAGGGAGCAGCACTAGTTGGTATTAAGGTGCTTGACAGGAACGGTAGCGGCTCAATGAGTGATGTAACTGCTGCCATAGATTGGTGTGTTACTAATAAAGATGTATACGGAATCGATGTAATCAATATGAGTCTTGGAACAAGAGGAAGCTCTGATGGTACAGACTCAACATCTCTAGCAGTTAACAATGCAGTTGAAAATGGTATAACAGTACTTGTAGCTGCAGGTAATGATGGACCTACAAAATATACAATAGGTTCTCCAGGAGCAGCAGAAAAATCTATAACCGTTGCCAATATGATAGACGTTGGAGAAAATGGATTTGGTCTTGCATTCCTTTCAAGTAGAGGACCTACTGCAGATGGAAGAATGAAGCCCGATATTGGAGGACCGGGAACAAATATTACCGCAGCTAAAACAAATAGTACAAATGGTTATGTTACCAATAGTGGCACAAGCATGGCTACTCCATTTATAGCAGGAACAGTTGCTCTGATGCTGGATGCTAATCCTAGCTTAACTCCTACACAGGTAAGAAATATATTGACTTCTACTGCTAAGGACTGGGGACCAAAGGGAAAGGATATTGATTATGGTTTTGGTAGACTAGACGGATATGAAGCCATTAAGCAGGCAGGCGGACTTAGCGGAACTAATATCCAAGTACCTAATCATATGTATGGCTCAGATAGCTTAGCAGGTAGAGGCTCAACAGATACTTGGGAATTTACACTTAATGATACCAGTTATCCTATAGCAATAACTCTACAGATGACTGATTGGAGAACCCAAGGTTGGTTTGGTGGAACACCAGATTTCGACTTATATCTTTATGACGCCAATGATAATCAGTTAGCATCTTCAACAGGTACAAGAAGACAGGAGCAAATATACTTTACTCCTTCAAGCACAGGCACATATAAGATTAAAGTATATGCATATGCAGATAGCGGCAAATACTTCTTCGATTTAAGTGCGGGAGGTAATAACTTAACACTAGTTGATAATCAATAAAAAATGATTTTTAAATCCCTCATTTAAAAATACATAAGGATTATTAGCACAGCCCCCCTTGGTTTTATATTCAAGGGGGGCTTTGTGTTTAA
>JANQEZ010000060.1 GCA_028278115.1 Clostridia bacterium | reverse complement strand
ACCTGTTTTTCTTATATTTTGTAGGTTAAAACAGATTCATAAAAATCTCTCAAATGAAATATCAAAACCCCCTTAAGTATTGATAAACTAAAATTAATGATTTACTAGCGCAACGAGTTAATTTAATTATATCTACATGCAGATATTTCATAAATACTTATTCCCTATAAAGTGCATTCAAATGGTTTAAGTGTCACTTTCTATGTTTTATTACTCAAAGGGAATTGTGATTTCAAAAACCGTATAGGTTTGATTACTTTCTAAATTTACTTCTCCCCCATATTTATCAATAATCTCTTTACAGATGGCAAGACCCATACCTTGACCCTTTTTTCCCTTGGTTGTAAATCCCGGTTGAAATACTTTATCTTGTATATCTTGAAGGATCATCCTGCCATTATTCTTCACAATAAATCTATACCGGTCCACTTCCTCTAATATATCTATTTGAATTAATTTATTTTTATTATCCTCAGTTGCATCTATGGCATTATCTATTAGATTTCCAAGTATCCTGCAGATTTCCCATGATGGGACCTTGAGCTTGTCAAGGGTAGTAGATATCTTTAGCCCAAAGGCTATACCCTTTTCTTCACAGTCCATCTGTTTTGCCTGCAAAAGTGCATTTATAGCTACATTTGAGGTTTTAAGAACTCTATTTACCTTCTTTATATCTTCATATACCTTTTCTATATAATTACTAGCTTCTTTAAATTCGTCCATCTCCATAAGACTATATACAACTTGAAGGTGATTTAAAAAATCATGCCTCTGGGCTCGAAGTGTATTGTTCAAACCCTCCACTTGATTCAAAACCTTTTCCTGTAAAAAATATTGGGAGTTTAAATTTTTAAGAACATTTATATCCCTTGTGGTAATATAAGTGTTTAGAAAAAAAACAATAAATAATATACCAAAAAGTATTCTTATATTTTCACTTACCAGTACCCTTGCCTCTTCCTTAAATAAATAACTATATATTATAAGTCCAAGACTCAGCATTATCTGAGATATATTTACCAAATATATAACCCAAAGAGCTTTGTCTAGATAAAATTTTTCATCCATTCTTCTTTTCATATAGGCCCTCCCTACTTGATTAGGGTTTTCATGAGGAAAACGTATTACTGCTAAATATACTGTTCTACAATAACTTAAAAATTTCCTCTAAAATATTAGTTTTGTCAGAACCATCATTCTATACTCATACTATATTAAGAATTTACAGTTATCTTAATTTTATTTATGGGGGCTTTACCTTTAATATTCATTACTTTTTCATTAAATGCTATACTATATCTATGCTTAACAAATTATATTTTGGAGGTAAATATGCTTAATTTAGATATAGCTTTAGAAAAAGTTAAGAAATGGGCCAAGGAAGCAGGCGAAATTCAAATCTCGAAAGTAAGGGGAATTAGACGAATGGGAGCAGCAGCATATGATTTAGCTAGCGTAGCCGCAGGCAGCCTCGATGGTTATTGGGAGCTTAACCTTAGCCTCTGGGACATAGCAGCCGGAAAACTTCTTATAGAGGAGGCTGGGGGTAAGGTAATAATACTTGAGAAGAAAAGAGCTATTTCCCTTGTAGCAGGAAATGAAATAATCTGCCAAGGAATATTAAATGAACTGGACTACGTTGACGAAGTAAATGCAGTTATAAGCTTATAGTCAAATCTAATAGATTCAGGCTGCCCCGAAACCCGAATTTCTTCGTTGTTGCTTGGGGTGAGAACTCTTACGTATTTCTTTATACGCTGTGAGCTGTTAGCTATTAGCCAAATAGTTACAATAGCTTTGGATAGAAAAATCTTTAAAGAAGCTTAAGCTTCTAAGTCGCATTTCTATAATCAATATCCTATATACTTTGCATATAGGGTTCTTGCTTTATTTAGGTCGGTTACACCTTTAAGTATTGCTCTGCCGTCATAGAAGAGGGTGAAGATTACATCATCTATTTCAAATTTTAAGAAGAAGCTATTCTTTTTAACTTCAATATCCATTGAAGATAGTTTATTTATAATACTTTCTACTGAAATTTGGCTGCTAAAGGGATTTACTTGTACGCTGTTTTTCCCACAAAGGCTTATTGCATCCTCTTCTGCCCTTTCTAGGAATTCAAAATCCTCACTTCCACAGGCTCTACAGTCTTCTTTTTTACTTGGCTTTATATATTCAAAATCGCTATTCCAAATGTCTATATAAAGAAGTCCTTCGATTAAGCTCTTTTCATTTCCAGTCAGGATTTTTAAAGCCTCGGTGGACTGATAGGATGCAACTATACTGGTTATGCCATTTAATACCCCTATGGTATCACAGGTGTCAACGGAGCCCGAAGCTGGAGGCTTTGGCATAAAGCATCTAAAGCATGGAGTAGCTCCTGGAATTATTGAAGTAAGCATACCCATGCTTCCAATTACTCCTCCATATATCCAAGGAATATTTAATTTTATTGCTGTATCGTTTATTAGGTATCTGGTGCTAAAATTATCTGTTGCATCTAAAATCAAGTCCATATCACTACATAACTTCTCAATATTCCTTGAATTCACATCTACTACCTCTGTCTCTATTTTAATATCAGAATTTATTCTCTGTAATTTTCTCTTTGCAGCTATGGCTTTCGGTAAATTTTCCTCTATATCTTCTTCATCAAAGAGCAATTGTCTTTGGAGATTAGATAGCTCTATATAGTCCCTATCAACTATCTTTATGTATCCAACTCCTGCTCTAGCTAAGTTATTGCTGATTACTGTTCCTAATGCTCCGCATCCAATAATTATAACCTTGGAATTTTTTAATCTGTTTTGTCCTTCCATACCTATGTCACTAAAAAGTATTTGCTTTGAATATCTCTCCATGTGAGTGACCCCCAAGTTCAATATTTCTTAAATATTATACTTTAATGTTATACTAGTATATGGAAGAACTCAATCAGTTTAGGCAATAATATTTAAATAAATACAAATCTATTTTATACTTTTTTCTTTCATCTAGAGCATGATAAATATACTTCATACCTATATAATCTTTACCTGAATACTTATAGGTACTAATCCCATCTTCCTTAATAGTATTACTATCAAGGAGATAGGTTTATCTAGCTATTGCCACTTCTTCAGTTTGCAGTTCATAATATTCTTCCATTAAAATTGGAGCTCTAAACCTTAATGATTTCTTTACATCAAGTATTCTTTGATTTTCTGAGCCTCGAAACTTAAGCAATAGATTTTCATTTTGCTGCATAAAGGGCCCATCTATTAGAACATCAATATATTTTAAGAATTCTATCCATCCTTCTTTATACTTGCTGCCACGCTTATTTATAAGCTCTTCAAAGGTATATCCAGTATAGCACCATATATCTAGTCCCATATCCTTGGCTACTTTTGCTATTTCAAGACATTCAAGGGGCTGTTCCAATGGATCACCACCGGAAAAGGTAATACCTTTATGAAGTCTTAAGTCTTCAAGCTCCTTAACGATATCACTGCACTCCATTAAAAAGCCTTTGTTAAAGCTGTGGGTGCGAGGATTATGACAACCCATGCAATTGTGCTTACAGCCCTGAGTCCAGATTACAGCTCTTAGCCCTGGTCCATCCACTATGCTATCTCTAGTAATTTTATGGGATAGTCTAATAAGCATATAACCACTTCCCTCTAATTTTTCATTCCATGCTTTGTTCTATCCTTAACCTCAGCAAGCTTTGCATCATTAAATCTATCTATAGTACCTACTAAGTATCCCGTTATCCTTCTAATTCTCTCGAATTTTATACCGTCGCTTTCAGTTCTTCCACATCCAGGGCAAACATTATGAATAACTCCATTGAAGCCACAAACAGGGTCCCTGTCCACAGGATGATTTATACTGCCATATCCAATACCAGATTCCTTCATAGCCCTTACTACCGTTTCAAATGCCTCAAGATTATCTGATGGATTTCCATCAAGCTCTATGTAAGTAATATGTCCCGCATTTGTAAATGAATGGTATGGAGCTTCAAGATTTATCTTATCAAATGCACTTATTTCATGATAAACAGGCACATGGAATGAATTTGTATAATAATCTTTATCGTTTATATCCTTTATTTCGCCAAACATCTCCTTATCAAGCCTTGTAAATCTACCTGACAGTCCCTCAGCCGGAGTTGCGATTAGAGAGAAGTTTAGTTTATACTTTTGAGACGTTGCATCTAATTTATCCCTCATGAATTTTACGATTCTTACTCCTAATTCCTGAGCTTCTTCACTCTCGCCATGATGTTTACCAATTAAGGCCTTAAGACACTCAGCAAGTCCTATAAAACCAACCGTCAATGTCCCATGCTTAATAATTTCACTAAGATCACTATCCCAGGATAGTTTGTCAGAATCAATCCAGACCCCTTGACCCATAAGGAATGGGAAGTTCTTCACCTTTTTAGTCAATTGTAATTCTAATCTCTCAATAAGCTGATTTATAAGTAAATCCACCTTTGTGTCTAAATCTTCAAAGAAGCCATGTATATCAGCAGTTCCATTAGTTGCTTGACCATACTTTATCCCAAGTCTTGGTAGGTTTATGGATGAGAATGAGATATTTCCTCTCCCAGTAACTACCTCTCTAGATTTATCATAAACATTCCCAATAACCCTTGTTCTACATCCCATATAAACCGCCTCGGTTTCGGGTCTACCTGGAACATAATACTGTGAATTGAAGGGTGCATCTATGAAACCAAAGTTAGGGAATAATCGCTTGGCAGATACCCTGCAAGCAATTTTGAATAGGTCATAGTTAGGGTCATGGCTGTTATAATTTACCCCCTCTTTAACCTTAAAGATTAATATTGGAAATATTGGTGTCTCACCGTTTCCAAGTCCTGCCTCGGTTGCAAGAAGAAGATTCTTTGTAACCATTCTACCCTCTTCTGTAATGTCTGTACCAAAATTAACGCTGCTAAACGGAACCTGTGCCCCTGCCCTGGAATGCATTGTGTTTAAATTATGTATAAATGCCTCCATAGCCTGATAAGTTTTTCTGTCGGTTTCCTTATATGTATGATTTGATACAAATTTCTGTATTTTTAAAGCTTCTTCATGGTTTATACTGAATCTATCCTTTAGAGCAGATATTTCCTCAGCTCCATAGGCTTCACTTTTTTCAAGTGCTAACTTTTCGCCGCAGGCATTCTCTGTTTTTTCAAGGATTTCAGCTGCAATCTTCTTTGCATCTACATCTTCTAAATCAAAGCTTAAAGTCACTGCCTTTGCTAGGTTTTCTAAGTAAAGCCTTCTATAAGTCTTCTTCACACCTGGAGCTAAGCCATAATCAAATGTCGGTATGCTTTGTCCTCCATGCTGGTCATTTTGATTTGATTGTATAGCTATAGCAGCTAAAGCCGCATAGCTCATGATATCCTGGGGCTCTCTTAAAAACCCGTGACCCGTTGAGAATCCATTTTGGAAAAGCTTCAGTACATCTATCTGAGTACATGTCAATGTCCCCATATTAAAGAAATCTAAATCGTGAATATGTATATCTCCATTTTCATGGGCATATGCATGTTCAGGCTTTAGCATATGGGACTTACAAAATTCCTTAGATACTGTGCTTCCATATTGAAGCATAGTTCCCATTGCTGTATTTCCATCAATATTTGCATTTTCTCTCTTTGTATCACTTTCTGTAGCATCCTTTAAAGTAATGTTTTCGATGGTTTTCATTAGACGAGTCTTTGTTTCTCTAATTCTTGTTCTCTCCGCTCTATATAATATGTATTCTTGACTTGTCTTTACATGACCACCCTCTATGAGAACTTTAACAACTGCATCCTGAACTTGTTCAACCGTTGGTATTTCATTACTATACCTTTTATTTAGAAGAGCTACAACCTTTTCAGTAAGCTTCTCCGCAATTTCAAAGGAAGCTTCACGGCCTTCCTCCTTGGCAACAATCTTTGCTGCTTTAAAAATTGCTGCTGTAATTTTCTCCGGTATAAAGCTAATTATCCTTCCATCTCGCTTCTTAATTTGTTCTATCATAGAACTCTTCCTTTCTCTACATGTTGTATGTTT
>JANQEZ010000016.1 GCA_028278115.1 Clostridia bacterium | reverse complement strand
AGAGCTCATAAATTCAGTCAGTCTGCCATAGAAAAGATAGAGGCTGCTGGAGGAAAGGCAGAGGTGATCTAAAGTGTTATCTACCCTAAGAAATGCTTGGAAAATCCCAGATTTAAGAAAAAGGATTTTATACACTTTAATGATGTTTGCTATATTTAGAATAGGTGCTAACATACCTGTTCCTGGAATTAATAAAGCTTACCTGCAAAGTCTTTTCAGCAATGAAGGCGGAGGACTTTTAAGCTTTTTCAACTTTATTTCAGGTGGAGCATTTGAAAATTTCACAATATTTGCACTGAGTATTTCACCATACATTACTTCTTCAATCATTATGAACCTTCTTACAATAGCTATACCAAGACTTGAGGCTTTAGCAAAAGAGGGAGAAGAGGGAAGAAAGAAAATAACTCAATATACTAGATATGGAACAGTTATATTAGCAGTTATTCAAGCTATTGGTATTAGCCTTGGACTTTTCAGAGGAGCATTAATCTCTACAGATTTCTGGTCAGTATCAGTAGTAGTTATTACATTAACTGCAGGAACAGCATTTTTAATGTGGTTAGGCGAGCAGATCACTGAAAATGGAATCGGAAATGGTATCTCACTAATAATCTTTGCTGGTATCGTATCAAGATTACCTATTGGAGCATACCAAACCTTTCAAAAAATTAGACTTGGAGAAGCTAGCATAATTTCACTTATACTATTCTGTATAGTAGCTATAATAGTAATAGCTGGTGTTATAGCTATACAACAGGGTACTAGAAAGATTCCAGTACAATATGCTAAAAGAGTTGTAGGTAGAAAGATGTACGGTGGACACAGCACCCATATACCTCTAAAGGTTAATCAAGCTGGTGTTATACCTGTAATATTTGCAATGTCACTTTTGCAATTTCCACTTACATTGACTTACTTCTTTGAAGGTGGAGGATTCTCAGACTTTGTAAGTAGATTTTTATCTCCAACAGGAAACCCAGGAGTTTGGATTTACAACCTCTTATATGCACTGCTGATAATTTTCTTCACATATTTCTATACAGCGGTTACATTTAACCCAATAGAAGTAGCTAATAATATGAAGCAAAATGGTGGGTTTATTCCTGGCATAAGACCTGGAAAACCAACTTCAGAATATCTTCAAAAAACACTTACAAGATTAACTTTAGCTGGTGCAATATTCTTAGCTGGTATAGCAATACTGCCAACACTTGCTTTAAGCTTCTCTGCTTTGCAGATTAGATTTGGTGGTACAGCACTTATAATTGCTATAGGGGTTGCACTTGAAACTATGAAACAAATAGAAGCTCAAATGGTAATGAGACATTATCAAGGCTTTTTGAAATAGAGAAAAAAGAATTTAGGTGCATGGGGATATGCTCCCCATTGCATAAATTAGCTCAGGCCGGGAGTTGGTAAAATGAGATTGATACTATTGGGACCACCTGGAGCAGGTAAAGGAACACAGGCGGTTAAAATAACTCAGAAGTATGATGTACCACATATTTCGACTGGCGATATTTTTAGAAAAAATATTAAAGAAGGTACTCAGCTTGGAAAAAAAGCTAAGGAATATATGGATAAGGGTCTATTGGTTCCAGATGAATTAGTTGTGGCAATTGTTGAAGATAGGTTAAAGGAAGCAGATTGCAAAGATGGATTCTTGCTTGACGGTTTTCCTAGAACAGTAAATCAAGCTGAGTGTCTTGATAAAGTATTAGATAATATGAATACATCTTTAGATAGAGTAATAAATATTAAAGTTGATAAAGGTATTCTAGTGGGGAGAGCAGTCGGAAGAAGAATATGTAGAGACTGTGGAGCTGCCTATCATGTTGAATTTAATAAGAGTAAGGTAGAGGGCGTATGTGACGTATGCGGCGGTGAGCTTTATCAAAGGAATGACGATAATGAAGAGACAGTTTCCAAGAGGATTGAAGTATACCTTAATGAAACTTCACCACTGATAGATTACTACTTTACTAAGAACCTATTAGCAGACATTGATGGAGAAAAACACATAGATACCGTTTTTGAGGATATAGTGTTGGCTCTTGGGAGCGAAAATTAATGATTACCATAAAATCTCAAAGTGAAATTGAGAAGATGCAAAGGGCAGGTAAGATTGTTGGAAAAACCCATGAGGAGCTTAAAAAATATATAAAACCCGGTATTACTACAAAGGAACTTGATGAAATAGCTGAAAATACAATACGGAGCCTTGGAGGAATACCTGCTTTCAAAGGATACGGTGATTTCCCAGCAAGTATTTGTGCTTCAATCAATGAAGAAGTTGTACATGGAATTCCTGGATTAAAAAAATTAAAAGATGGCGATATTATAAGTATAGATATAGGAGCCATTTTTGATGGTTATTACGGAGATTCTGCTAACACTTATCCAGTGGGAGAGACTTCTGATGAGGCAAATAAGCTTATTGAAGTTACAAGAGATAGCTTCTATGAAGGATTAAAGTTTTGCAAAGAAGGTTTTCGTTTATCGGATATATCTCATGCTATTCAAAAACATATAGAAGAGAATAGTTTTTCTGTCGTAAAGGATTATGTAGGTCATGGAATAGGTGCTAAACTCCATGAAGATCCACAGATACCTAATTTTGGACTGCCGGGAAAAGGTCCGAGATTGCGTAGAGGAATGGCTCTGGCAATAGAACCCATGGTTAATGCCGGTACCTATAAAGTAAAAACACTTCTTGATAATTGGACTGTTGTTACCCTTGATGGAAAATTATCAGCTCATTATGAGCATACTGTGATAGTAACTGAAGACGAACCCTTAATACTGACAAAACTATAATCAAAGATTAAACGAGGTGTATATCTTGCAAAGTACAAGGGAAGTCGCTATTGGACAATTAGTTAAGTCAAAGGCAGGAAGAGATAAGGATCGAGTTTTTGTTGTCATTGATATAATTGATGAGCTATATGTTTTAATAGCTGACGGTGATTTAAGAAAAATGGAAAAAGCAAAAAAGAAAAAAATTAAACATTTATCAAAATTTAATATAATAAGTGAAGAAATTCAAAAAAGATTCAGCTCGGATAAAAGGATAAGCAATTTAATGCTTAGGCGAGAAATCGAGAAATTGGGCCTTCATAAGACCCAGATATAGGAGGTATGATTCCTAATGGCAAAGAAAGAGGCTATTGAAGTTAAGGGAACTGTAGTAGAAGCATTACCAAACGCAATGTTCAAGGTTAAACTAGAAAATGGGCACGAGGTTTTAGCACATATATCTGGAAAACTTAGAATGAATTTTATTAGAATATTACCTGGTGATAAGGTGACCTTAGAGCTATCTCCATATGATTTAACAAGAGGTAGGATTACTTGGCGTGGCAAGTGATGAAGGAGGGAAATTATGAAAGTAAGAGCATCAGTTAAACCTATTTGTGAAAAATGTAAAATTATCAAAAGAAAAGGAAGAGTAATGGTAATTTGTGAAAATCCTAAGCATAAACAAAAACAAGGTTAAATTTCAAATTACTTATAGCTTTTTTTAGATAGCTTTAGTATAATATTCTTTTGAGAGAATTATTTGCGGCTGCGAATTAAAATAATCATTATTCTATATAGAATTAAGAGCAGATTCTATATTAAGAAAACATCCTGAGCAAATTAGAAACACACATACAGATATATATACCTAGGAGGTGTACAGTGAATGGCGAGGATAGCAGGTATAGACTTACCTAGAGACAAAAGAGTTGAAATAGGGTTAACTTATATCTTCGGTATAGGAAGAAAGACATCCCAACAAATTTTAACTAAGGCTGGTATCAACTTTGATACTAGAGTTAAGGACTTAACAGAAGAAGAAGTTAGTAAGCTTAGACAGATTCTTGACAATGAATATACAGTTGAAGGTGATCTTAGAAGAGAAGTATCTCTAAATATTAAAAGATTAAAAGAAATAGGCTGTTACAGAGGTATTCGTCACAGAAGAGGTCTTCCAGTAAGAGGACAGAGTTCAAAGACAAATGCAAGAACTCGTAAGGGTCCTAAGAGATCAGTATCACGTAAAAAGAAGAAGTAGAAGGGGAGGTTAAGTAATGGCAGCAAAAAAAGTGCGTAAAACACGTAGAAAAAGACGTGAACGTAAAAATATAGAGCGAGGCCAAGCTCATATCCAATCCACTTTCAATAACACAATAATCACTATTACTGATGTGACTGGAAATGCTATATCTTGGTCATCAGCAGGAAACTGCGGATTTAAAGGCTCAAGAAAATCAACTCCATTTGCAGCTCAGATGGCAGGAGAAATCGCTGCAAAGGCAGCTATGGAGCATGGATTAAAGACTGTAGAAGTATTTGTAAAAGGACCAGGTGCAGGAAGAGAAGCAGCTATTAGATCTCTTCAAGCTGCAGGACTTGAAATAAACGCAATTAAGGACGTTACTCCAATACCACATAATGGTTGTAGACCGCCTAAGCGTAGAAGAGTATAACAATAGAGTAGGAGGTGCGAAGAGAAAATGGCTAGATATACAGGACCGTCTTGTAGACTGTGTCGTAGAGAAGGAATGAAATTATATCTTAAAGGTGAAAGATGCTATACTGACAAATGTGCAGTTTCTAGAAGAGGAACTCCACCAGGACAGCATGGTGCAAGAAGAACTAAAGTTTCCAACTATGGTCTTCAATTAAGAGAAAAGCAAAAAGTTAAGAGATATTATGGAGTATTAGAAACTCAATTTAGAAATTATTATGCTATGGCTGAAAAGCAAGCTGGAATCACAGGTGATAACTTCCTTAGCATACTTGAGACGAGATTAGATAATGTTATTTATAGACTAGGCTTTGCTGCTTCAAGAAAAGAAGGAAGACAATTAGTTAGACACGGACACTTTACATTAAATGGTCATAAAGCCAATATTCCTTCAATGCTTGTAAAGCCAGGGGATATTATAGATGCAAAAGAGAAGAGCAAAAGCTCTCCAAAGCTAAAAGAGTTAAAAGAAAAGGCAGTAACTGTTCCTAAATGGTTAGAGGTAGATGTAGAAAAGTTACAAGGTAAAGTTGTAGCTCTTCCTTCAAGAGAAGATATTGAGCTGCCAATTGAAGAACATTTAATTGTCGAGCTATATTCTAGATAAGATAAACAACTGCAAGGCTCAATATATTTTAAGTCTTAATGTTGTTCATCTATAGATAAATAGATAATATATTAGAATCAGTTACCCTCATAATAAAATAGATTAAGAGGGGTGAAAATCGTGATTGAAATAGAAAAGCCAAAAATTGAATGTATTGATTTGAATGATGACTTCACGTATGGGAAGTTTGTGGTAGAGCCCTTAGAGAGAGGCTATGGTACAACATTAGGTAATAGCTTAAGAAGAATTCTATTATCATCACTACCGGGAACAGCAGTAAAGTGGATTAAAGTAGATGGTGTTCTGCACGAGTTTTCTACAATACCTGGTGTGAAGGAAGATGTAATAGAAATCATCTTAAACTTAAAAGGTCTAGCTGCAAAAATACATTCTGATGAAGAAGTTAAGGTAGTTAGAATTAATGCTCAAGGTCCAGGTAAAATTACTGCAGGTGATATTAAAGCCGATGCCGATGTAGAAATATTAAATTCAGATCTTCATATAGCTACAATAGATGATGGAACTGAACTAAATATGGAATTAGGACTATCTAAGGGCAGAGGATATGTATCAGCAGATAATAACAAAGAAGATGGAATGCCAATAGGTGTTATACCTGTGGACTCCATTTATACTCCTGTAAACAAAGTGAATTTTGCTGTTGAAAATACAAGAGTTGGACAGGTAACTGATTATGATAGACTGACATTAGAGGTTTGGACAGATGGAAGCATTAAGCCTGATGAAGCAGCTTCGTTAGGTGCAAAAATTATGAATGAACATTTGAACTTATTCATAACACTGACGGACCATATTGATGATGTTGAAATAATGGTTGAAAAAGAAGAAGATAAAAAAGAAAAAGTCTTAGAAATGACGATAGAAGAACTAGACCTTTCTGTTCGTTCATACAACTGTTTAAAGCGTGCGGGTATAAATACAGTTGAAGAGTTAACACAGAGAAGTGAAGAAGATATGATGAAGGTTAGAAACCTTGGTAAAAAGTCACTTGAAGAAGTTAAGCATAAACTAGCAGATTTGGCACTTGGCTTAAAGCCTAGTGATGAATAGAGCTAGGGTAAAGGAGGGAAATTTATGGCTGGTTATCGTAAACTGAGACGTTCTACTGATCATAGAAATTTGATGCTTAGAAATCTTGTTACGAGTCTATTGAAAGATGGACGTATACAAACTACAGAAACTAGAGCAAAAGAAACTCGTAAAATTGCTGAGAAAATGATAACACTTGCTAAAAGAGGCGACCTTCATGCAAGACGTCAAGTACTTGCATACATGTTAGATGAAACGGTTGTTAAAAACCTATTTGATGAGGTTGCACCTAAGTTTGAAGATAGAAACGGTGGCTATACTAGAATTTTTAAGCTAGGCCCTCGTAGAGGTGACGGTGCTCCAATGGCTATATTAGAATTATTATAGTAAAGTGTTAATCTGGGATTAAGTTAAACTTAGTCCCTTTTTTATTAGAAAAAATAGGCTGGCAGCTAACAGCTTATAGCCGACAGCTAAAAACTTAAGGCTAAAAGCTTTAGGTAAAAGTTTACGGGTTACAGAATTCTACCTAATTCTTATGAGATAACTTAAACTTGACCATAGAGCGTACTATTAAAAAAGCAGTTAGCTGTCCGCTGTAAGCTGTTAGCCATTATTCATCATCAATATTTTGTTCATAAAAACTTTTGATTTTAGTAGAAATGAAGTTTATAATAAAAAGGTACAAACAACATATGAGAGGTAATAATATGTCAAACATGGTTGAAACAAAGGAATTAATATTTGAATATAGCGGTAACGAAGATGAGAGGGTTACGGCAGTGAAGAAGCTTTCCCTAAGTGTAAAGAAAGGGGAGTTTGTTGCTGTAATAGGTCATAATGGTTCAGGGAAATCAACCCTTGCCAAGCTTATTAATGGAATACTTGTACCTAGTGGCGGCAAGGTGTTTGTAGACAGCATGGACACTGTGAATGCTGAAAACATATGGAATATTAGACAAAAAGCTGGCATGGTTTTTCAAAATCCAGATAATCAGATAGTTGCAACTATAGTTGAAGAGGATGTTGCCTTTGGCCCAGAGAACTTAGGTATCAAACCAGAGGAAATTAGGGAAAGAGTCGATGATGCCTTAAATGCTGTTGGAATGTATGAATTTAGAGGCAAGCCTCCACATTTATTATCGGGAGGTCAGAAGCAGAGGATAGCAATTGCTGGAGTGTTGGCAATGAAGCCGGAGTGTATTATATTTGATGAGCCTACGGCCATGCTAGACCCATCGGGCAGAAAAGAAGTTATGGAGGCAATACTTAGGTTAAATAAAGAAGGTATAACCATAATCCACATCACCCACTTTATGGACGAAGCAGTAAATGCCCACAGAGTAGTTGTTATGGAAGATGGAAATATAATATTAGAAGGAAATCCAAAGGAAGTATTTTCAAAGGTCGACAAGCTAAAGGCCATTGGGCTTGATGTACCCCAGGTCACGCTTTTATCTAACGATCTTAATAAAGAAGGAATAAAGCTTTCAAAGGATATTTTAACAGTAGATGAGATGGTGAATGAATTATGTCAATTATTGTAGAGAATCTTATACACGTTTATAATCAAGGCAGTCCCTTTGAAGCCAAGGCCCTTTCAGATATAAGCTTTACGATTGAAGAAGGAGAATTTGTAGGGCTAATAGGTCATACTGGATCAGGTAAGTCTACCCTTATACAGCATTTTAATGGACTTTTAAAGCCTACAAAAGGAAAAATATATATAAACAATTTAGATATTACAAATAAAAGTATAAAACTGAGTGAAGTAAGAAAGAAGGTTGGTTTAGTTTTTCAATATCCTGAGTACCAGCTTTTTGAGGAGAACATATATAAAGAAGTTGCATTTGGACCAACTAATTTAGGCATCGGAGAGTTAGAAATAAAAAATAGAGTAAGGGAAGCCTTAGAGTTAGTTGGATTAAATCTAGAGGAAATAGCAGATAGATCTCCCTTTGAGCTTAGTGGAGGACAGCGAAGAAGAATAGCAATAGCTGGAGTATTGGCAATGAAGCCGGAAGTTCTAATACTAGATGAGCCTACGGCTGGACTAGACCCAAAGGGAAGAGATGAAATTCTAGCTCAAATTAAAGCACTACATAAGAAATATAAAATAACTGTTATACTAGTTTCCCATAGCATGGAGGATATAGCAAGGCTTGTAGATAAAATAATTGTCATGGATAATGGAAAGGTAGCCTTAGAGGGAACACCAAGGGAGATATTTAAGAGAGCAGAATCCCTTGAAAAAATGGGTCTTGGAGTTCCACAAATGAGCAATCTTATTAGAAAGCTAAGGGAAAAGGGAATCAATATAAGAGATGATATTCTAACTGTTGAGGAAGCAAAACAAGAAATACTAAAGCTAGTAAGGAGCAAAAAAAATGCTTAGAGATATAACAATTGGACAGTACTATCCAGTAAAATCGGTAATACATAGATTAGACCCACGCCTCAAAATTCTAGCATCCTTTGTATACATAATTGCTCTATTTATAGTAAAAAATATACAATCATATATTATGGTCATAGGATATATCTCTCTAATGATACTTTTATCTAAGGTCCCACTTAAATATATACTAAAGGGATTAAGACCGATACTGATTATAATAGTCCTTACCTTCGGAATAAATATCTTTATGACACAGGGTGAAGTTGTATTTCAGAGAGGTTTTATAACGATAACAAGAGAAGGCATTGAGATGGCAGTATTCATGGCTCTGAGACTTATATTTTTAATTATAGGAACATCACTATTGACATTGACCACATCACCCATACAGCTTACAGATGGAATAGAAAGGATTTTAAACCCCTTTAAAAGACTAGGAGTTCCAGCCCATGAATTAGCAATGATGATGACCATAGCATTAAGGTTTATACCTACATTATTAGAGGAAACCGATAAAATAATGAAGGCCCAAATGGCAAGGGGGGCAGATTTTGAAAGTGGAAATCTGATGAAGAGAGCAAAGAGCTTAATTCCCTTATTAGTTCCTCTATTCATAGGAGCCTTCAGAAGAGCAGACGATTTAGCCATGGCAATGGAAGCAAGGTGCTATAGAGGCGGAGAAAATAGAACAAGAATGAAGCAATTGAAATACCATTCCAGGGATTACATTGCAGCAATTGTAATCTTAGGATTTGTAGTATCAATAGTTGTGATGAGGATTCTTTAGAGGCAGGTACAATCTTCAAGGTCAAATCTTTAAGGTCCGGTACAGGCTTTTGGGTCATCTCTCTAAGGACCGGTACAGGCTTTTAGGTCATATCTTAAGGGACGGGTACAAGGTTACGGTATTTTAAGTCTGTTACAGTGATGCTATAAAGTAACAGACCAAAGGAGATTACCCATGAGAATGTAACTGACCCCTATAGAATGCTCTATAGAATGTAACTGCTGTACTTGACATTCAAGAATACCTAACAGGTCGTAACGGTCCTCTCAGAAATACCCAAGAGACTGCATTAGTCTTTAAAGATATGACCCTAGCCGAATAGCGAGTAGCGAAAAGCGGCACCTAAAGAGTCCGACTCAAGAGCAAAAAAGGTGAGAAGATGAAAAACATAAAACTGACAATTGCATATAATGGTACAAACTATAGCGGATGGCAGAGGCAAACAAATGCTAAGACAGTACAGGGAGAAATTGAAAGGGCACTGAGAATTGTTATGAATAAGAATATAACAATTCATGGTTCAGGCAGGACAGATGCTGGAGTCCATGCTTTGGGGCAGGTAGCATCCTTTAGTGAAGAGTTTTCAATACCTATTGATAGACTAGAGTTTGCCCTCAATAATGCCCTTCCCCTAGATATAGTAATAAATAGTATAGAAGAAGCCCCAATGGATTTTCATGCAAGGTATTCATCAAAGGGTAAAAAGTATATATACAAAATATATAATGATGTAAAACGAAATCCCATATATTCATATCAATCATACTTTGTTCGTAGATATATAGATATAAACAAACTAAGAGCTGCAAGCAAGCACTTTCTAGGAGAACATGATTTTAGTGCATTCATGACATCGGGAAGCAGCATAAAAAATACTGTGAGAACCATTCAGGATATTAATATCTACACCGAAGACAAATTTATCGTGTTAGAGTATAAAGGCAACGGATTTCTTTATAATATGGTTAGAATAATCACAGGAACACTACTAGATGTGTGCTCTGGAAAGATAGATATAAATGATTTAGACAGCATAATAAAATCTAAAAATAGAAGAAAAGCCGGGCATAAAGCCCCTTCCCAAGGATTATATTTAGCAAAGGTTTATTATTAGTAAAGATTGTTGAATGTTACATGTTGCATGTTGAATGTTATTCAAGTAGAGTCATGGTATTTTATGGAGAAATAAAATCGAACGCTAATTTATAAATTATAAAAAAACTTAAGTTATGGATATTCTCATATGTATAAATTAAATCTATGTGAAAGAAAACCATCTAAGTATCTTTGCTCTACCATAGAGTTTTGACCCTAATAACATTCAACATTCAACTTTTTTTATCACACGGCAATCGCATGAAAAAAAGTTAACTACATTTTTCTAACTGAGAATAAATTTCAAAAAGGATTTTTAAAACTCGCATCGAATATCTATAGTATG
>JANQEZ010000013.1 GCA_028278115.1 Clostridia bacterium | reverse complement strand
CATACTATAGATATTCGATGCGAGTTTTAAAAATCCTTTTTGAAATTTATTCTCAGTTAGAAAAATGTAGTTAACTTTTTTTCATGCGATTGCCGTGTGTTTAAAGCATCTACTTTCTAATGTGTACAAATAAATCCATATCCTTGATTTCTTTTTATAGATGTTAATATTCCGAATCACGCTTTCGTACATTTAATATTGATTACTTCATTGTGATTAAAACACCTCCAACATTGAGGAGGTGTTTTAATATATTAACAATAGCTCAATTTTGAATTATAGCTTTTTAACTTTACTCCCCTGAACCATCTATATTCTGTGTGCCATTTAATTCATTTAATCTGTTAAGTATACCTTGAAGTTCTTCTATAAGGTTTCCATATTCAGCCCAGTTTCCTTCTCTTTGTGCATTTTTTGACCTTTCAAATATATCATTAGCTCTTATTATTAACCCTCTTACATCATTGCTTTCTTCTGATGGTATAGTTGGCTCAGTTGGTCTTGGGAGAGATGGTATTTCATCTTCCTTACCAAAAATTCTCTCCAAGCTTTCTTCTAAGGTTGGTTCCATGACTATTCTATCTCCATAGGCAACGATTACCCTTCTAACCTCTGGTAAACTATCCTGTGCATCTGCTTTTAAGTATATTGGCTCAACATACAGCAGGGAATCTTCTATAGGTATTATGAGTAAATTACCTCTAATAACCCTGGAGCCTTGTTGATTCCAATACGTAAATTCCTTGGAAATTGACGGCTCTGAATCAATTCTATTCTCTATCTGCATTGGACCGTATACATTCTTATTCTTTGGAAGCTTATATACTATTAATTTTCCATAATTTTCTCCATCACTTCTTCCTATAAGGAGAGCAGTCATATTAGGCTTATTTTTAGGTGTATAGGGAATAGATAAAATAAACTCTTCCCTTTCTTCTCCTGGCAGCCTCATCATGAGATAATTTGACTCTATAGGCTGTTCTTCAGACTCGTATTTTTCATTGGCTATATCCCATTCATCTTCTTTATTATAAAATACATTTGTATCCTCCATATGATATATTTTATATATCTCTGACTGTATATCAAATAATACTTGAGGATATCTAATATGAGATTTTAATCCCTCTGGCATCTCGTCCATAGGGGTAAAAAGCTGTGGAAATATCTTTGCATAGGTATTTACAACTGGATCATTTACATCTGCTAAATAATATTTAGTATCACCATTATAAGCATCTACAACTACCTTTACTGAATTTCTAATGTAATTTATATTTGATTCCCTTATGGGCTCTGAGTATGGATAGTTACTGCTAACAGTATATCCATCAATTATCCAGTACAGTTTTCCTTCATTTAATACTATATATGGATCTGAGTCGTATTCAATATACGGCATTATCTTGCTAACTCTTTCGCTAATGTTTCTATTAATGATTATCCTGCTTTCAGAAGTAATGTTTGCCGATAGCAGCATCTTGAGACTTCCTTGCCTATAGGCATACAGTAGTTTGTTTAAGCCATTTAATCTAATTCCTGCACTTCCTTCATAAAGAGACTCTACATTAGTCTCTCCCTTTGGAAAATCGAATTCCTTTTCCTTAGTATTGACTATGATATAATCATTCGTTAATTCTCCAAAATAAACCTCAGGTCTTTCTACATTAAATCCTTCCACTGAGGATTCAGGAGGAATATTTTTTACAAGGAGCTCGGGAAGCCCTTCAGAGGTCACTGTATTTACTGGTGATAGTACAATTCCATAACCATGGGTAAATTTTAGGTGTTTATTTATAAATGTAAGGACTTCTGGTCTTACTTTATCGTGACTAAATTCTCTAGGAGATAAAAATACCTGCCTATATTTACCATCTATATAGTATCTGTCTATATCTACATCATAAAAATCATAGTAGTATCTTATACCCTGCTTTTGATTATAGACTAATTTTGTCGGTCTATAATCATTTATTCTTATGTTTGATATGGTTTCTTCATTGTTTTTTAAATCTTCTAAGGTTAGATTTTCTTCAGCTGCAAATGTTTTTTCTTCTATATCTTCAAGCCCGTATGCCTTCTGAGTATATTCGATATTATATTGAATATATTTTTCCTCTTTTGATATTTCATCGGGAGATACAATATAGTTTTGTACAGCTATAGCTACTATGTTTCCTAGTATACTTATTGCTATCATTAGAACAGGACCAGCTACAGCTAATCTAATATTTTTAGCCTTTGCACCAATAACTAAAAGTATAGATGAAAGAAATGCTATAACCATCATAGCTCTAAACTTTAAAAGGGTAACTGTTATATCTGTATAACTAGCACCATAAACTATTCCCCTTAAGGAATATAGAAGCTCGTAGGATCTTAAGAAGTATCCCAGTCCAAGTATTACGAAAAATACAAAGCCAAGAACTATTAATTGTCTTATTGCTATCTGGAATATTTTCTTTCCATTGTCCATATTTAATTGATTTGTACTGAATTCAGTTTCCGAGTTAACATCAATTAGAGTAGGTCTTCTTAGCATCATCATTATTATATAAAATACTACCGTTATGATGGCTAAGAAAATTATAAAGCTTATCAGCATATAGTATATTTTACCAAACAATGGATATTTAAATACATAAAAGGATATATCTCTATTGAAAATGGGTTCACTTACTTTAAAATCCGTTGAATTTATAAACCTCAGTATATCGAACCAAAGGTTACTTGCTAAAGTAATGCTTGAAATAAAGGAAAGGAATATTGAACTAATTAAAGCTATCTGATTAACTCTTTTTTCAGATATGCCACTATGTACTACACTTACCTTCCTATAATAATCTTTTTTAATAGACATTAAATAAATGTAAATTAAGATTGTTAAAATAACAAATACAGGAATACCAATCCTAAGCTGCGTCATCAATTTTGTCAAAAATACTTCCTGATACCCTAGTTCTCCAAACCACTTGTAGTCGGTAATAAAACTAATTATCGCATTAAAGGAAGTAGCAAGCATGAAAAGAAGAAGAACTACTATACCAATAATGAATCTACGTGTATTCGACAAAATATCACCACCCTCCATATTTTTTCCTTCTTTTAAATTATACCAAATATACAATGCTCTTAATCAAAAGTTCAGTTTAATAAATAGTATTCCCCCTTATAGATATTTAAGTAGAGTCTTTAATTTATAATCTACTATTTTAATTAGGTATAAATTAAATTCTACTATATAAATCCTATTGTTATAGATTTTCCAATTCTTTTTTTATAAATTCTACTATTTCCTTTATATAATTTTCTGAGAAGTCAAAACTTATACCAGCAGACTCATAGACTTCACTAACAGATTTAGAATATCCAATGTTCAAGAAATTTTCATATTGCTGGATTGCTTTATCTCCATTTTCCTTATAATTCTTATATATTGCTGTTGCTCCAAGCTGTGATATAGCGTATTCAATGTAATAAAAGGGTACTTCAAAGATATGAAGCTGTCTAAGCCACCTTGTAGCCTTTTCTTCGTCAAGACCTGACCAATCTACTCCTACATTGAATCTATCCATAAGTGATTTGAAATATTCAGACCTCTCCTCATGGGTATGACTTGGATTTGTATATATCCACTGCTGGAAAGCATCCACAATCATACACCAGGGTAGGAAGGTAATGGTTTCTTCAAGCTGTTCCTTTTTTGCCTTTTTTAAATCATCCTTATCTTTATAGTACTCATCGAGGTATTCTAGGGTAAGCAGCTCCATTGACATGGATGCAAGCTCTGCAATCTCGCCAGGGAGATTTTTATATTGGCCTATGGTCTCATCAGCATTAGCAAAGGAATGCATTGCATGACCTGCTTCATGCAATAAGGTTCTTATATCGAAATGTATTCCTACTGCATTCATAAATATAAATGCTGCACCATGTTCAGCAAGGGGTATATTATATCCTCCAGGAGCCTTTCCTTTTCTATTCTCTAGATCAAGGAACTGACTATTTTTCATTCTTTTTAATTTTTCTCCAAATTCAGGTTTAACCTTATTTAAAATATTTATAGCTTTATCAATAAACTCGTCTGTATTTTCAAATGGCTTTAATAATCTTCCATCTATATCGACTTCCATATCCCAAGGTCTTAAGCTCTGTAACTTAAGTTTTTCTTTTCTTTCATTGCTCAGTTTCTTAAGAAATGGAATTACTACCTTCTCAACGGAATTATGGAATTTGAAGATATCTTCTGGGGTATAGTCAAACCTCCCCTTTTCCCTATGCATATAGTCTCTATAATTATCAAATCCAGCATTTTTAGCTATTTTTATTCTTATATCCATAAGCTCATCAAATAGTTTATCAAATGCTCCTCTTTTCTCAATCATTTTTCCTGAAATTAACCTCCATGCTGATTCTCTTTTATCCCTGCTGGGCTCCTTAAGGTATTTTCTCATTTGTGTTAGAGTCTTTTCTTCTCCATCAAAGTCTACAGTTAGTCCAGACATAATTTCGCTATATTTGTTAGCAAGCTCATTTTCTCTTACCATAAGGTGAACATTTTCTTCTCTAAAAAGCTCTATATCATTTGATATTATTTTAATAAAGTGCCCATACTTTTCCTTTGGCAGCTTATCTTTATATGGGCTTTCATAAATCTTCTTCTTAAATCTAAAGTCATAGGGCCTACTTTTAGAAACAACCTGTGCATAAAAATCATTAAAATCCTTTGAGTTCTCTTTTTTATCTGCCTTGCATGTCATTTTTATATATTTCCAAGCATAGGCTTCCCCAATTATATAATTTAATTCGCTATATTTCTTTATTAGGAGTTCCAAGTCCTCCATTGATTGCACTTCATAACTCTCTATACCTTTAAATTCCTTCTCAACTGAATTCCAATCATCTGCTTTAAAATCTTTATTGAAATATTTTCTCTCTTTCTTTTGAATCTTAGTTGACTCTAACATCTTTAATCTCCTTTCTTTACAACCCTTTTAACTTAAATTGACTGTAAAATATCTTAAGCTTTAATTCTCTATAAATAATCTGATTTCAATATTATCTCCTTAAGCTTGAAAATATTTTCATTATAAAAGCTATCATTAATCTTTCCTCTTTTTATGCACCAGCCTATTGCAGAAAATGTATTAAATAGCAGATAGAAAGGTAATGTTTTTTCAAAATTAGGCAATCTCCTTATCCCACTATACCCTTTTAAAAATTCCTTTTTAGTTTCAGCATATAAATCCCAAACATAGGTTTTCATCTTTGAAAAGTCTATATCAGCAGATCCTATTCTAGCATTTTCAAAATCAACAAGGCCAATTATATCGTTATTCTTTATTAATATATTTCCTGGTCTATAATCCATATGTGCTATAGATGGATAGTCTGGCTGAGGTAAAGTTTTATAGTAATAATCAAATAGCCTAGTAGATTTATCAAGTAAATAATTATCTAAAAAACCATCACATTCATCTGCACAATTATCAAACCATCTTCTAATGGTTTTCCACCACTTATCCTTTTCCGTATAAATTAAGTTATATGCATCTCCTAGTTTATTCTTATCAATATGTAAATTATGCAGCTTTGCTAAAAGCTCCCCCATTTGGAAAGCAGTTTTTTTATTTATTTTATCGGTTACAGGCTCTCCGTCGATATAGGATAAAAGTATAGCTCCTGTTATTTCATCATTGCCTTCCCAAAAATCCAGTATTCGAGCTGTAGGAAGCTTACCTTCTAAAAGTTCTAGCATTTTATATTCCTTAATTAGCTTATCTTTATTATAGGGAATCTTTAATATAACTTTTTCATTGTTTTCTAAAATTAAGCTGCACACCTTAGAGCTATAGGATTCTGGAACTGAATCCATATCTAAAACCTTTAATTTCATTATTTTTATTACTTTTTTTATAGTATTTTCCACTTTAGTTTCTCTCCTTAGAAATTGAGGAAATTGTATAATTAAATTATGTATATAATCAAAAGATATATAGCCCTTGAGCTATGCATCATTAAAATGTCTTAACCATATATTTCTATAAATATATGAAAAAACCTTCATTAAAGATAAAGGCTTTTAAACCTTAATTATAATTTTTCAAAGAAAACAATGAATACTTCTACATTTTTTCTAAGTATTAGGGTCTTTCAAATAAGTTTTAGAAGAAGATAATTAAATCAATATATTAATATATTTCAGCTATTAGTTTTTAATATACCCATTTTTTTTAATATAAAGACACCTACTCAATATGAATAGGTGTCTTTATAAATTATATTATAGAAACTTAAATATATAAACTAATGGGTTTTAATACAGTTTTTACACTTCCCCTTAAAATAAATATGCTTCTCATTAGTTTCAAAGTCTTTCAGTATTTTTTTACTTAGCTGAGGAATATTTAAATCAAAATCATATACAAAGCCACATTCTTTACACTTGAAATGACCATGTAGTGAAGTATCTGCATCATATCTAGTCTCATTTTCTTCGATTGTAATAATGTTAACAATATTCTTTTCCATAAATAGATTAAGTGTATTATATACTGTAGTCTTTGAAAGAGTGGGTATCTCTTTTATTAACTCCTTATATATTATATCTACTGTAGGATGGTTTTTATGATCCTTTAAATATTTAAAAATTTTTATTCTCTGGAAGGATGGTTTGATACCATGATCTTTCAAATATTCACTTATATTAGAATTTTTCATTTTTCCGGATAACTTCTCCTTCCGCTCCCTTCATTTTTACTTTTTTATATGGTAATAACAGCACTTTAGAGAAAAAAATATTTTTTCATTCCTTTAAGTTCCTTTAAAATTTTACTCTTTTCTTAAGTTTTCTCTTAAATCTATTTTCAGAAATCATATTTTGCTTTAGTTCCATATTTGTAATTATTACAATTTAATTATATTCCTATATATCTTATTTGTCAAATAATATTTGAACAAATTTCACCTTTAAAATATATAAAAAAACAGGTTCATAGCATAAGCGAAAAGGAAATATCAAATACCCCGTCGGCATGAACTAGCACAAGGGGTTAAATTAAGTTCTACTATATGAACCCTATATATAAGGCTTTATTGATTTATCTTCATATCTCCATATTTTATATATCCTTTATTTCTCATATATTCAGAAATTAAAAGTGTAAGTAGTGCTGGCAATATAAAGTGAAGCAGTCCTATATTGATTAGTATTTTACTCATGGGAAACTTATCAGCCATAGCAGCTATTGTTCCAAACTGTCCTACTAACCCACTCGTTCCCATTCCAGCACCGATACTGTTATTTTCCATTGCAAATACATAGGTTGATAGTGGTCCAAGTATGGCACTTGTCAAGATTGGAGGTATCCATATCCGAGGATTCTTTATTATATTGGGCACTTGAAGCATTGAAGTACCTAGTCCTTGAGCTATGAAGCCTCCTACTCCATTTTCCCTATAGCTTGCAACTGCAAAGCCTATCATCTGAGCTGAACACCCTACAACCGAGGCTCCTGCTGCAATGCCGCTGAGTCCCAAAGATATAGCTAAAGCTGCACTGCTAATTGGTAAAGTAAGTATTATTCCCATCAAGGTAGCTATAATAATTCCCATAGGAATAGGCTGAAGCTCCGTTGCTCTGTTGATTAGCCCTCCTAGACCCTTCATTAACTCTGCAATAACTGGACTAATAAATATTCCAATTAGTCCTCCAACAATAATTGTTGCCGCAGGAACTATCACGATGTCTACCTTTGTTTTTCCAGATATCAACTTTGAAAATTCTGCAGCCAATAGGGCTGCAATAAAAGACCCAGCGGGCTCTCCTATCTTCACTATAAATGTACCGCCTTCACCTGAAGCAATTGTTCCTGCACCTACAGCACCTGCAACCAAGGATGCAAATATACCCAAAGGTGACGCACCTACACTATGGGCTACAGCAGCTCCTATAGCTGGGCCCATCATAAACTGTGCAACCCTTCCAAAGGTAACGAGCTCCTTTATCCCTGTATAATCTCCAATTTGTTTAAGTATAAGTCCAATAATTAGAGAAGCAAATAACCCAAGTGCCATCCCATTTAATGCCTTAGTTATGTACTCCCTAAAACCCTTCTTCATAATAAATCACCTCTTAGTAAAAATTTAAGCTTATATCCATAGCTTTAACTGAGTGGGTTAATGCACCGACAGAAATCACATCAACACCCGTCTTAGCAACATCTATTACAGTATTTAAAGTTATACCTCCAGAAGCTTCAAGTATAACCCTTCCCTCAGCTTTCTTAACTGCGTCTTCCATTTGCATAACATTCATATTATCAAGCATTACAATGTCTGCCCCTCCTTCAATTGCCTCATTAAGTCCTTTAATATCTTCAACCTCAACTTCAATCTTTACTGTATGGGGAATCCTTTCTTTGACCCTCTGAATAGCCTCTTTTATACCCCCGCAGGCCTTTATATGGTTATCCTTTATCATAACTGCATCCGATAGATTATATCTATGATTATGGGCTCCACCTATCCTCACAGCGTATTTTTCCAGTATTCTAAGACCTGGAGTAGTTTTTCTAGTATCAACTATTCTCGTATTGTATTCCTTCACTTTTTCAATATATTTCCTTGATAGACTAGCTATACCTGACATTCTTTGTAGTATATTTAATGCTAATCGTTCACCTTTAAGTATGGTCTTAGTTCTTCCCTCTATTTCCACTATCTTAGCTCCTGATTTTACTTTAGCTCCTTCATTTACCTTAAATATTACATTAACTTCTTTATCTAAAGCTTCAAATACCCTTTTTATTATAGGTAAACCTGCTATTACTCCATCTTCTTTAGCTACCATATAAGCCTTTGAAATGTTTTCATCATCAATTAGAGTGTCAGTAGTGATATCTATATTATTAATATCCTCTCTAAGTCCATTTTTTATTATTTCATCAACTAAAATCCAATTAATCACTGATTTATCCCCCCATATCTTCAATCATAATATGGCTCCCTATGCTTTTCTTTCTCCTAAGGGCCGACTCAATTGTTAGATAAGCTACTGTAGCAATATTTATGCACTCATAATACTCTTTACTTTCATAATCAGCTCCGTATAGTCTCTCTAATTCTTCTATTACTAGTTTATATGCCCTATTTAATTCTTTATATTTTCTGAATATAAATACATACTTATTCATAGCTTCTTGTATTTTATATCTTGATTCTTTTAAATTTATTTGATTATCTTTATAATTCCTTTTGTAGACTAAGCTACCTATATATATATTCCTAGAGTCAATATTTTCATTTATATCCTTTGCTGCCCTGCTTCCAAATACTATTCCATCAAGGAGTGAATTGCTGGCTAATCTATTTGCTCCATGAATACCTAATGAGGCCGCTTCTCCGCAGGCATAAAGACCTATAATATTTGTTCTTCCATTATAGTCTGTTTTTATACCTCCCATTATATAGTGCTGAACAGGGCATACCGGGATATACTCCTTGGAAATATCTATTCCTCTACTTAAACATTCCTTATATATATAGGGAAATCTATTTTTTATATATTCCTTCCCCTTACTTGTTATATCCAGATATACATTTTCTTTATTTTCATTCTTCATCTCTGTCAGGATTGCCTTTGCAACTATATCCCTTGGTGCTAGCCCCCCCATTTGGTGATAATTTTCCATAAAGGTTTCGCCTTTATTATTTCTAAGTATTGCTCCTTCTCCCCTTAAAGACTCAGATATCAAAAGCCTCTTTTTATCAGCTTCACTATAAAAGGCTGTTGGATGGAACTGAATAAATTCCATATCTGTTATTTCAGCTCCTGCTCTATATGCCATTGCTATTCCATCACCTGTTATTGTGCTTGAATTAGTTGTATTTCCATATACTTGACCTATTCCTCCTGAGGCAATAACTGTTGCCTTAGAATGTAATACATGGCTTTCTCCTATTTTATCCTTTATAAGTACTCCAAAGGCTGTGGTCTTATTGGTTAATATATCTATTGCAAAGGCTTTTTCAATGATCTTTATATTATCTCTTTTTTCTACTTCTTCAGTTAAGGCCCTGATTATCTCCTTACCAGTTTGGTCCTTTGAATGTAGTACCCTCCGCTTTGAATGCCCACCCTCTTTAGTAGTCATAAGGTTTCCAAGCTCATCTCTATCAAATTTAGTACCAAACTTAATCAATTTTTCAACATTTTCAGCAGCTTCATTGACAAGGATTCTTACTGCATCTTTATCATTATAGTAACTCCCTGCCTTCATAGTATCCTCAATATGAAGATTTATATCGTCTTTTTCATTCATGCATGCCGCTATTCCACCCTGGGCTAGATTGCTATTATTTTCATTAATTTTATCTTTAGTTATTACTATAACTTTGTATTTATCCTCTATATTTAAAGCTGTATACAAACCTGCTATTCCTGTTCCAATGATTATTACATCCCAGTAAAATTTCTCTAATTCATCTAAATCAATATCCACCAAGTACCTCTTTTTCATAAATACTAAACTCCTTTAAGAAAGCTCTAGCATCCTTTCGAGGGATTTATAGGCTTTATCCATTACTTCCTTATCAACAAAAATCTCATTTTTCTCTTCCTTAAGGGCTCTATACACATCCTCTAATGATGTTTTTTTCATGTTATAACAAATCAATGCAGGTGAGAGGAGATAGAATTTTTTACCTGGATTATTCTTTCTTAAGGTATGAAGTATTCCCATTTCAGTCCCTATAATAAATTCCTTATCATCGGAACTACTTATATACTCAATTATTTGAGACGTACTTCCAACGAAATCCGCTTTTTCTACTACGGCTGGATTACATTCAGGATGAACAAGAATCTTTGTTTCACCCTTATTTTTTCTAACTGTATCAATTTCACTATGTCTAACTCTATGATGAGTAATACAAAAACCCTCCCAGGAAATTATTTCTTTTTCTGGAGCCTTACTAGCTATATAGCTTCCAAGATTCTGATCTGGTACAAAAAGTATTTTTTCACTATCTAAAGACTTTATTATTTTTAGAGCATTGGATGAAGTCACACATATATCACTTTCAGCTTTAACCTTAGCTGAAGAGTTAACATAACAGACCACGGCTGCATTAGGATAATCTTTTTTAAATATTTTAAGCTGCTCAGCATCTATCATATCTGCCATAGGACATCCAGCATCTAAAACTGGAAGAAGTACTTTTTTATTTGGAGATAGTATTTTAGCACTTTCAGCCATGAAATGCACCCCACAGAAAACTATAATATCTGCATCTGTATCGGCAGCTTTCCTACTTAGACCTAAAGAATCACCAACGTAATCTGCTATATCCTGTATTTCTGGTATCTGATAATTATGAGCTAATATAATTGCATTTTTTTCCTCTTTTAATTTCTTTATCTCCTCTATAAGCATTTGTTCTTCCATTGTTCTATTCTCCTCCTATATTTACTAATGTATTATTATTGTTTCAAATTTTTATATCTTTACCTACCCAGCACCTCTCATCCCCATAATATATTTGTATTTACACCTGTCTTGTCACTATTATATATAAAAAAAATCTAACTATCAATCTTTAACCCGGATTATTGCTAGAAAGTTTAAAGTAGTGAAAATAATTTTGAATTCTAATGCTTTTATAAATTTCCAAGGCATACCTAGACAATACATTGAAAATTTGATGGCTGACTTAGAATCAAAAGAACGCATCAGAGTTTTTAATTTTATATGAGTAATCAAGGCTTAACTATAATACCTGCTTTATTTAGCTTATCTAGTATTATCTCATAGACTTCATCATCTGGAACCTCTATTGTATGGATATGATCTCCATCTGTTAATGAGGCCAATGGTTCTGCCTTTGCTGCCTTTACTTTGTTAATGAATTTTTCTAGGTCATATCTACTATTTATCATAAGGGGACACCTTATCTCACCATAAACTGGATGCTCAATTATTACGTCCAATACTTTTGCACCCATATCAACCATAATTCTAAGCTCTTTCTCTATGGAGTCGTAATCCTTATGATTGCACAGGACTGTCTTTATATTTCTATTGCCAGTCTTTACTTTTGATATATAGTAGCCATTAGAGCTTGCCATAACATTAAGCCCCATAGCCCTTAGTACTGCTATATCCTGTACTATAACCTGCCGGCTAACCTCAAACCTTTTTGCTAAATCAGATCCCGTAATAGGTTCGTCACAGCTATTTAGAATATCTAAAATCATTTTTCTTCTTTCATCTGTCATTATCTCCCTCCTTATCTAAATAGAATAAAAGAAGGTGTCTTAGAATGACGAATTTCTGTGTTGTTTGAAATTTCTTAGGCTTGGCACGTAGGTCAGTACTAGCCAAATCCGATAAATTTCAAAACTTTAAGTTTCATTCATTCTGAAACACCCCAGGTCTGAATTTAAAGGGCAGTCTTTGTAAGACAGCCCTTATCTAAGTTGTTTTGCATTGACCCTTGAGTTGTTTACATGGGTCAATATAGCTTTTACAGCTCGATCTATATCCTTTTCTTTAAAGGCATTTAGAACCTCTCTGTGTTCATCTAAGGCACTTTCCATCCTCCCTGGCGATCTTAAGGATTTATATCTGGTAGTCTTCATAAAAAATTGGAAGTCTTTTAAAACATGCTCAAGATATCTGCTTTTAGTGGCGTTATAAATTACTTCATGGAATTTCGTATTAAGCTCTCCAAATTTATCTAAATCCTTTTTAAAGGTATAAAACTCCATGAGTTCAAATATTTCTTTAAGTTTTTCAAAGTCACTTTCGTCCATTCTCTCTATTGCCCACTTTACTGCAATACCTTCAATAGCAACTCTTATAGTGAATATATCATCAATATCCTGTTTTGAGATACCTTTGACTATAACACCTCTATTTGGTATATTATCAACAAGACCATCTAGTTCTAGCTGCTTTAAAGCCTCCCTTACAGGTGTTCTACTAACTCCAAATTCCTCAGCAAGCTTTGCCTCTACGATTTTTTCTCCAGTAACATATTTTCCAATAAGAATATCTTCTCTTATTTTCTCAAAAATCGTTGAAGTTAATGATTTATTCCCTTTCTTTTCATTAAAAATATTGTCCATAATTACCTCCAATATATTAAAGCTACCAGTCAAGTTAGCCAATTATCCTATTATATCACCGTAATTTTACATTATAAATATCTTTTTGTCAATGTTAG
>JANQEZ010000401.1 GCA_028278115.1 Clostridia bacterium | reverse complement strand
AAATCAAATCTACTCCAATGATAAAGTTGGAGAGATTCAATAAAATATTTTTTACTCTTAAACCTGTTTTTTTTCTTCAAAACAATAGGTTCTATTAAGGATCCCCTTTTTTAAACGTTTCCTTCATTTTCTTTTAAAATATTATCTTGACATATTACCAGATTGCTTTTTGTTTCAGGCTATATAGAATGGCAAGCATAACAGGAAAGCCAACTATAATAATATAGTCAGCAACACGAAATTTCACCTCTGAAATTGGCACCCTATTAACTCCTTTTGCAAGCCCTCTGCTTATTGATGCGGCAGCTAATTCATCTGCTATATTCGCTGTAGACATCATAAGTGGAATTAGTACATATTCCATGTTTAATATAGGCCTTCGCACCACATTTAAAAAAGATGTGCCTATTCCTCTTAACTTCATGGCACTGCGAATGCTTTGCCACTCTTCTTTTAAAGTAGGTACAAAACGAAAAAATACAGCTATAGGAATAACAACACTATCAGATAAATGCATTTTTCTAAGAGCACTTACGCTGTCACTTACAGTGGTAGTTTTAGTAATTATATTTAAAGCATACACTGCTGGAGTAAAGATAAGTACGAGTGTTGATAGGGCAGTAAAAAAAATAGTCATAAAACCTTCTATACTATGTAATAGTAATAAAGGTAACAAACCTGCTAAGCTATAAAAAATAAAAATTTTAGCTGCACTTTTAACTCCATGAACAAATAATCCAATGGCAAAAACCACGAAAAACACAGCAATCTCTGCTACCATTCCCATGTGCCTACTAAAGAGTGTGCCACAACAAAGGACGAGTAGCATTTTTGTTCGTGGATCTATATATAAATATGCTTGTCTATGGGAATTTGCAGACATCAAAGTATACCTGCTTTCTCAAAATGCTTTTTCATAACCCTTTGACCAAAGAACGAGCCAATTGCAGCTCCAATCAAAGCTAATACTATCAGTGCATAAAAAATCCAGCTCGGAACAAAGGAAGCTAAAGCATCTGCAAATTCCTGTCCGGAGATCATTGCAGTTTTTTCCATGAAAGCATTTCTTGCTAAGGTTATCATCATATAAGGCGTTGTGTATATCAGAGAAAATATCATGTAACTGATGGAGAACATCTTTTTTGATTTGTATTTTCCTGCCTTAGCAATAAGTTCTGCCACAACTGTAGCGATAGCACCAAAGATAATCCCATATATATATCCGGTAGAATTAGAGAGCAGCGTAACGATTATTCCAAGTATTAAAATTGTCCCAGATTTTGGTACCTTGGATAGATATAAGCTAAAAACCGGACCCGCAACTATAGGTACAATAAGGGGTACTAACAGAAAAGTAATTGGGGTAAAGCCTAATGCCATTATAACCGCTAAAGATACAACGCAATAAAGTGCCAAGAATGCACCCGCCAAAATTAAATCTTTTGTTTTCATTTTTGTTTGATTCATAATTGCCTCCTAAAATAAAATTATAAGTCAATCGTTAACATAGGCTAACTCATGGTTTATTTAAAACTCTTAGGCAAAACACCTAAGAGTTTTAAATCAATAAATATTTACTATTGCTTCAAAATTAAAGAACTTTGCAAGCACTTTGCTGTAGCTCAATGCCTTTTCATAGGAGAACCCATGGATAACCGGCTCAAACATTGATGCCCAAAAAGCAGTTAGTATAAGGTGTAATTCTTCTTCGTCTACAGCAAGACTAAAGTTTACATCTTTTACATTATTAAAGTAGTCTAACAGAAGCTTGGTGCTTTTATTTGTGAAAATATGCAAAAAATCCTCGTAAGACGAGCCGGAAGAACAACAGAGCAATAGACGCATACCGTCATAATTATCGTAAATAAAGTTCACTATCTCTGTAATTGCATCAACAGTAAGCAACCATCCAATCTCAACTTCACCCTCTTGATTTTGCGAAAATGTAGGACTTTCGTCCCTTGTATACATCATTTCTATTGCCTCTAAAGTATCCGCAACAACAGCTGAAAATAATTCATCCTTATTCTTATACCTTGTATAAAATGCACCTGTCGTAACCTGTGCATTTCTGCATATTTTGCGAATAGATGCTCTTTCAAAGCCCTGAGTTAAAAATTCTTTTTTAGCATATATTAATATTTTAGGGTCGATGCTTTTATCTTTTATAGCCAAATTAAACCTCCTCACAACATCAATAACAGTGTAATCAATAACAGTGCAATCATATCACAGATACTATATTTTTGTCAATAAGTTTTTCAAAACTATCATAAGTATTCATAAAATATTTTCAATTTACCTTTCTTGATTTTTCGTTTTTGCTTTGTCTTGCTGTTTCTCATCCTTAACCTGGGTACACACCTTTTTTGTACTCTCTCTACTTGATTTAATTCATTCTTAAAGGGTTTTATATGAGCATCACTACAAAAGTCAATGTAGCCTTCTCCTTTTTTAGTATGTTCATGTATTCATTCTTTCTTTAACAAAAAACTCTTGAATACTACAGCAAACATAGCTGTTATATTCAAGAGCTTTATAATTAATAACATTTCTCTAAATAGACTTAATTCTAGTTAACACATCTCTATAATAATCATCAATCATCTTCGTTGTTTCATGGCTATTACTCAAATTTTCCTTACTCAATCTCAAGGCATTTATTAACAATTGAATTCCTTCAACTGCTTTATTGGACTGTATATAGAATACAGCGAGTGAATACATTGATTCGATAGTATCTTTATGCCCATTACCTAGTGCCTCTTTTGAAAGTTCTAATGCTTTTTCCAAAAGTAATTGAGCCTCATCAAAGCGCCTTAAATCATTATATAAAATACCAAGATTATTCATTGTGGCAATTGTTTCTGGATGTAAGTCACCAAGAATTTTAGACCGTATTGTTAATGACTCCTTTAGGAGTTTCTCAGCCTTTTCCATTTCATTTATTTGACTATAAAGTCTGCCTAGATTATTAAGTGAAGTAGCATAATCAGCACTTTCTACCCCTAAGCTTAACTTGCGAATATTTTTAGCATTTCCAAGTAGCTTCTCGGCTTCTTCATATTTTCCTAAATTTAACAACGTTAAGCCTAAATTGTTGCATGTAGTCGCAATTTCATTTGGATCAATTAATGGATGATTTTCTGTAAGCATTAGCGACTCTTTTAAAAGTGTCTCAGCCTCATCAAAATGATGTAATTCAATACACAATCCAGCATAATTGTTTAGTGAATTTGCTATGTCTCGATGATTAGGATTAAATATGGTTCTTCTTATTTCAAGTGACTTTTGAAAATATTTTTCTGCTAAGCTATAATTACATTTCTTTGTATACAGATTAGCTAGACTATTAAAAATATTTGCTACAGATTGATTATCCTCTCCATTAATTATTTTCTCAATATCCAAAGCTTCTAGCAAGTATTTTTCTGCAAAACTATACTCACCCATATCAATTAATAACGTTGAAAAATTATACAAAGTAGCAACTAATAAATCATTATTCTCTCCGTAATAGTTCAATTTTAAATCCATAATATCTTTAAATAATTTCTTAGCTTCTTCAAAACGCCCCTTCACTTGATATATTTTTGCTAAACAGCCTTTTGATGTTATATATATTTCAAAATTCTCATCATGCTTACTGTCACAACTTTGAATCACACTCAGATAATGATTCTCTGCTTCCTCATATCTACCTTGATCTAACATTAATCCTGCTAGATTAATTTTAGTTCTAAGAGTCACATTTGAATCTTTACCCAGCAATTCTTCACGCATATTTAAAGCCTTAATTAAAAGTTTCTCCGACATATTATAATTTGATAAAATCAAATTATAATATGTCCCAAGCTGATGAAACAAGTATGATACCTTTTCTAGTTCAATTTTATTTTGATAAGCACAATTAACTATAGAATTAATATGAAGATGCCAAAGCAAATACGAAGACCAACTATCTACTGATTTCATTTGAAAATCTATGTTTTCATATGCAAAATTTATAAGTGAATTTAAGCAATCATGATTATTATCATACATCTGAATTACATTTTGTAATAGTCGATGAATCGAAATCGTATTAGATGAACGCTTTACCAATGAATATTCAGCTAATTTTGAAATAACCTCATTAAACTCAATTTTATCATTAATAATTCCTGATATAGGTGAATCAATATAATTGGATAAGTCTGTGAAAATACTTAACTCGATATTTTCTGAATACAAATAAGCCATCACTTGCATTAACTGCAATGATTTTTCATCTTGAATCTTATCAAGAGTAATCAACCAAGTTGTTGCTACTGAATTTTCATATTTAACTGGATGGCTTTTTTCAAACAATTTCATTTGGTGTTCGGAATACAATTTATAATATTCAATAATAGAGATGCAATGCTTTAATATATATGCTGAAGCTTGTTCCAATGCTAGTGGAAGATATCCTAATTCCTCTATAAGCTCTTCTACTCCATCATCAATTTCCGATTTAGTTCTATTCATAATAAAATCAACTGCTTCAACCTTATTAAACACATTGACTTCATATTTATGTCCAATCATATCCCAATCGACAAATCTAGAAGTGATTAATATATTCCCATTCTGAGTAACTGGTATATAATCATATAGTTCATCAATATTACTTGCATTGTCATACACAAATAACCAATTATTATTTTGCGAAGCCCATTTACTTATCATTAATACAACTTCATTAACATCCTCAATCTCTTTGTCAACCAAACCTAATTTTATCAATAGAGAATTATAGCTTTTAATAATCATACTACTGTCCTCTGATTCTATCCACCAAACAACCTCATAATTCTCTTGAAATCTAAATATGTACTCCAGCGCAATTTGAGTCTTTCCAACTCCACCTAATCCGGTCAATATAAACAACTTATCTAAATCAATTTGGTTATCAAATTTTTCTTTAATGGACTCTAGGATATTTTCCCTGCCAGAGAAGTGCCTATTTCTCCTAAGTTTTAGGTTATCAAATTTTTTTGAAGATTTCTCATAAGAAAGTCCCGGAAATCCAGATGTAACTCTTCTTCTTTTGGTTACATCTACACCAGAAATTAATTTCTTCTTTGATTCCTCTTTACTAGTTTCAAATAAATCAATGTAAATAATCTGCTTTAGAAGCCCTTCTGGTCTATATTCACTAACTCTAATAGGTATTAGAATAGCATTCTTGCCTGTGGGATCTTTTGCAAAAGCTGCTTGCCATTCTGGTTGTGTAAAAAGGGATTCAGCATACTTCTTTGATAGAATAATTATTGTTTTATCACAATTAATTGTAGCTTCATGCATTTTTTGAACAAAATTAGATCCTGGATTAAAGTCCCATGCTTGAATTGTAGTTGTATATCCTTCATCCTCTAATGTATTAGCAACCCAAGTAGCCCAATCCTCATCTGAGTAAGTGTAACTAATGAAAAAATCTTTTTTTTTTCGTTACTCATTTTTACCTCCACTAACTATAATTCATTAACTTTTATATTTTATAAATTATTGATATTGTGTAGATTCAAGAATTATATCTCACAACTCATTTAATCATGTACATCTAATGATTCTCTCTAATTATACACCTTCCAATTTATCCCTGTCCACTGTATCAACTAAAACAAGTCTCCTATACATGTATTTTCTTATGACTCTATTGTTGATTCCCACTCTGCTAATTGCTGTTGAAAGTCAAAACTTCCATCAAATGTATATATCGATTCTGAAGTATGGGACTCTTCTAATGTTTTTAAATATTCTTTTATTTTCCCAATATCTTCTTTAAAAAGTTTTAATTCTCGAAGTTGTGATGATGTCTTCTGACTTCTTTCATTTTGTCTTGATAAAATAATATCAATGCTTGTCTTTATGTAGAATGTATATGGCTTCACTTGATACTTTTTTGCAAGATTATACAGTCCTTGTCGAATAAGATATTTGTCTGAATTACTGTCTGCAACAACACTATATCCTTGCGATAAATAATAGTCTATTAATTCATTCAATATCTCAAAAGTAAGAAAATAATTCTCTGAGAAGTCCAGATTATTACTTAATGCAATATCGTCACTGCTTATATATATAGCATCATATTTACTACTGATTATCTTTGCTAAGGTACTTTTACCGCTTCCCGAAGCTCCATATAAGATGTATAATGTAGCTTTTTTCTTCTCTGGCAACCTAATATTGTTTTTGTATGTACTTATGATACATTCTTTTAAGTTTCGTTTATTATTCATCATACCCCTCCCTGCTTTAATTACTTTTTTGTATTTTCATATCTATAATGCCAAAGTATAAAAAAATATTTTTCACTATGTATATACTACATGAAAAGTGTTGATATAAATTTCTATATCGTCAAAATATTTTAATGATAAAATTATAATTATAACAAACACAGACAAGTCCCTGTCACCCTGTTTTAATAAATCTAACTCGGGTATAATTATAGTGAATTAGAACTATGTATTCAATAAAAATATTATTTATAAAATTGTAAACAATTAATGAACAACAAAAGAGCCTGTAGTTTTATATACAAGCTCTTTCTTAGAGCATAGTAAGCAAAGATTGTCATCTAAATGCTTATCTATGTTTTTTGTTCTATTATTTTTACTATTCCGCTAGAGCCATTAACCTCTAACATGTCACCATCCTTAATTATACTTTGAGCATTGTAAACACCGCTTACACAAGGAATACCATACTCTCTAGCAATAATCGCTCCATGTTGAAGAGGTCCTCCTACTTCAAGAACAACACCGGCAGCATTTACAAATATAGGGGTCCAAGCGGGTTCAGTAGCTTTTGTGACTAAGATTTCACCTAGCTCAAGGGGCTTTTCATATGGTCCATGAAGAACCTTAGCTTTTCCCCTAACTATACCCGGTGCAATTGGATCACCAATAATGTCCCCTTCTTCACCGACCCTTATTGCCCTTATAATCTTTCCCCTACTATCAATGATATTTGGCCAGTCCTTAACATGCTCAACTAATTTATAGAGTTCTAGATTCTCTCGCCTCGCCTTCATCAGATTAAGAGATTTGTCCTTTTGGGCTTTTACTATTTGAGCTGAAGTTAAGTCAAAAATCTGTTCTTTAGCTTCCAGTCTGCCTTCATTAACAAATCGATTACCTATCTTCAATGCCAATCTTCTAAGTCGATCGACTGCCATTACATATACAAACTTCGGATCTTCCCTGTAGCCAAAGGTTTCCTGATATTTTGCAGCATGTTTGATAAATTGCCTCTCAAATCCACCTTTTCTAGCCTTTTCTAGTAGTTGATTATATGCTTTTTTTCTTCTTTCCTTTACATCTTGAATATTATTTCTACTAGTGTTGATATGGGAAAGTTGATTAAAGAATTCTGAGGGATCCTCATAGGACCTTGGTGATGCAATATCAATTTCTTTAAAACCTCGACTGCCGAAAAGTGCCATATATCTATCGTAATCTTCTAAAAACTCAGCTGAATAATTTCTATCTGATATTCTTCTAGCAAACTCTTTTCCAGACCTAGTTTTCTTTACTTCATCGTAGCATGCCAATCTATACATATAATGTCCCATAGCACTTGTAGGGTTACCTTCTAGATCCATACCAAGACTGACAACTAAATCTTCTACATCTTCACCCTTGAATAATTTCTTTAATTTAGCTAATGAGCTCATACCTCCCATGATGATACCGGCTGAACCTATAATCCTCTCAAAATAGCTCAAGCTTTCATGCATAGATTGATCAAAAGGCGTACTCGTACTTAATTCTGATCTTAATTCTCTCTTTGATTCATGGGATATCTTGATGTATCTATCCCTTACTTTTTTATGATCTAATAATGAAGCTTTTATAACTCCAGGTCCTAATCTTAATGCCATTTTTAGCATAGCACCGATGACTGTTTTCATCTTTTTTGTTTTTTTAGCAGGTAAATATTCCTTTAAGTCGAGGGACTCAAAGGCCCGCCTTGTTGGTCCATCATAACTTTGGAACATTTTCTTAGCCCCTCTAACACCAAGACCTTTGGCTATATTTGATACATGAATGTATTGTCTACCATGGATAGAAACAATGCCTCCATCAATACCCTTTGGCATAGTTCCACCCTTAGCCACATCCACCATTTCGGCCCATATCTCCAAACCAAGCACCGACATAGATTCAGTAAAACCCTGGGTTAATCCCATGGCATCTACATATAGATATTTTTCTTCACCAGGTTTTGTTATCAACTCCGGAAACAGAGGCAAGTAGGTAGTAATCGGCCTCGATTGCAAAAGGTAAAGCTTACCCTTTTCTATTGCCCACTCAATATCCATTGGCTTACCGTAATGGGCTTCACATTTTGCAGCAAGCTCTGCCACCATCAAAATCCTCCCATCCGATAATGCCTGTGCCTTTGGCTCTTTATTATCCTTTTCTATGGTCCCCCCATCGCCCTTGAGCCATAGACCAAAGGATTTCTCCATAATCTTTTTATCAATAATCTGTTTTTTTACTTTTTCTACTATATAAGTATCCGGCGTCACCTGCCCAGATACAATTGTTTCGCCAAGTCCAAAGCTAGCATTGATCATTGCCTCATCATAGCAATTGTTTGATGGATTTAAGGAAAAAGCAATACCACTTACATCTGAAGCAATTTGTTTTTGTACTATAATAGCAATCCTTGGATTATCAATAGGTATATTGTTCAGCTTTTTATATTCAACGACTCTTGTATCCAGCATTGATGTAAAGACCTCACTAATTGCACTTTCAAGCTTATTATGGGTAACACCTAAAATAGTATCATACTGGCCTGCAAAGCTGGCATCTTCAAGGTCTTCCTCCGGTGAAGAAGAACGTACTGCAAAAACTGTTGAATCTGACAAAGCTGCAAGTTCTCTTAATATAGCCTTCTTTTGTGCATCGTTGAATTTAAGCTTACTAGCTCGTATTTTAAGCTCATCACACTTTTCTTTTGTAGGTGAAGCCAAAAATAACTTCCATTGTTCAGTTGATTTAATTTCTCGTATCCACGAATCAAAAAACTCAACTGATAACACAAAGCCTTCTGGTACATCAAACCCCGCCTTAGTTGTTTCAATCAATGCCTTTGCCTTCCCACCTACTTGAGAAAGTGAAGGAACTTTCTTCGTTTTAAATTCGTAAATCATACAAGAAACCTCCTTATGTTTTAGTTTGTTTTTGAACTACCTTCCCAATTAACCTCTTTAGACTTAGAATCATTCATAGATTTCAAAAACATATCGGATATCATATGTCCTAAAAGTAATAGGATGAGATTGGTATTCAATTTCTTACCATAAACCTCCAACTCCATCACCTCTCACTGCTCATGCACTGGCCTAAGGTTAATTCCTTCTATTTATAGAGCTGAATTATAAAACTGCTTTCTAAAGAATTGAATATATTCATCACATTCCTCAAGTAATTTTTCTAATTCAAATGGTTCATTATTTAATTTTGCTCTGTCCCAATACTCTCTTGCTAATCCTCCTAATGTGTGTTTAATAGTCTTAATCATTTTTTCAATATCAATATCTTTCTTTACTAAGCTGAAATCTAGGTTGTGTTTATAGAATTTTGCTCTCATTCCTGGAACTATTTCTTCCGTTTGCTTTCTTATGTCTGTACGAGTCACCTTATAATAATATTTGTCAAAAAAGTCAATGATATATGGATACTCCTTCATTATTTCAAATTTTAAATAAATAGCTTGCCGCATACGATTCATAATATCAGAATCCTCCCAGTCAATCTCCTTTTCCATATCAACAGCAATAGCTTTTATAGAAAAGTAAGCTAGAAAATCAAATAGATCCTGCTTATCTTTAAAATAATGATATAGCAGCCCTCTAGATATCCCCGCTAGCTTAACAACACTGTTAGTAGAAGCCTTTTCCAAATCATTCTTGGTGAATACTTCAAAGGCAGCATTTATTATTTTATGAACCTTTTCATTATTTATATCTATGTGATCATATGTTTTTTCCATTCATTTCACACCCCTTCTCTCTTTACCGACAACTTATGTCTATATAGATTATATACCGTACCGGCAGAAGTTGTCAATATCGTTTTTAATATATGAGAGGGAAATAATAAGACTAGGAAACTGCTTCATCAAGTAGTTTCCTAGTCTTATGGTTTAGTTTATGTACTTGGTGTACTGATCTATCAATTCCCTTGAAGAGCCATCAATTAGTTCTTGCTCGAAGTAACAACGAAGAAATTCGGGTTCGGAGTAGCCTGAAAATATATTATTTTCCTTCCTTTAAAAAAATATATGTATTTTCATCTGATAGATGATCAGCAAAAGTATAATTTAATCTCCTAAAGTTTTTTATATCCTCTGTATCTATAATCTGTTTTTCGGCCATAAATCTTACCATTTCACCCCTTGCCATCTTCACTAGTGTTCCTTTTTCAACTACCTTGTTTCCAATCATTTCACCAAAAACACAGGTAATAAATTTTACTTTCTTGTTCAAATACTTTGAAATACATTTACTATACTCTTTAGATGCTAAATTTATAATGCATTGACTTTCTGAAAAAAGTTTATCTGCTAGCCTTCTGTTCCAAAATTCGTAAAGTGAGTTTAAATCGTTACCTTCCAATTTCGACTGCATTTCCAGCCTATAGGGAACTACACCATCAAAAGGGCGTAGCATACCATAAAACCCAGATAAAATTCTAAGATGTGTCTCAATATATTCAAATTCTTTGACTGAAAACACTCCTGGAGCCATGTACTGATACTGTATCCCTTCAAATGAAAGGATTGCCGGGCTCAAATTACTTGACAAGTCCATCTTATGAACTCGCTCATAATTTAGAGAAGCTATTTTATCACTACAATTCCATATGGACTTTAACTTTTCATAATCTAATTTCTTTAAATATACCTTTAAAGCTTCTGTATCCTTAATAAATTGGGGAAGTTGATAATAATCTAAGGAATCGTTATCTATTCTCATCTTTTTTGCAGGTGAAATAATGATTCTCATAATTGCCTCCTTAATACTAAATACCCTCTTTACATAGTGCCGTTACTGTCTCAATGTGTGTTTTGGTAGTAATATGATACTAAAGCACATAATAGTTATTTGGCGCAAAAATGTACCCTCTAAAATTAAGTGGAGGTTAAATATTTTCATTAATTATTTTGAAAATAGATATACATAATCTTAAAAATACATTTTGTTTCCTTCTCAATAATTGTTCCAATGTCGTTGCCATTTCAATTATTATAATAGAAATATTAACGTGTACTACAAAATTCATTCCATTGGTTGTTAACAAATAAAAAATGTCCTATTGTCAAGTTTTATTAAGCTAGACTAAAACCCTTCCCCCAACACCTCATGTATAAAACTAACCTTTATAAATATTCTAGGGTCTATTCTTTGGGCAAATTGTTTTATTTTAATATATTGTCTTTTATTTACAACGGTGCTTATAATTGTCTTTTCTTTCTTTGTAAAGCCTCCATCTGCATAATATAGTGTAGTTCCCCTTTTAATTTCATTTATTATATATTGATTTATTACTCCACTCTTCTCACTTATAATTACAACCTTCATTTTTGTGTTAAAACCTGCGATTACCTTATCAATTACCAAGGCGTTTATACCTATTCCAAGTAATGCATATAAGGCTAATCTTGCACCAAAAGTAAATATTGCTAATACTATTACAAAGAGGTCAGCTATAAGCAAGGACTTTCCTATCTCAACATGGGTAAATTTATTAATTATCTTAGCGACTATATCTGTGCCTCCTGTTGAAGCATTCTGATAAAATATAATACCCATTCCTATGCCTTGAATAATTATTCCATAAATAAGGTTAATCATTAAATCATCTATCAATGGCTGCTTTATAGGTGTTATTATTTCAAATAAATATATTACTCCCGAGAGTAAAAAACTTGAATATATTGTATAACCACCAAAGTCCTTACCAATTACCAAAAAAGCTACAATAAAAAGAACAATATTTGCTATTAACATAAGAATACCAATAGGTATAACAGGTATTAGTTTGTTAATTACCATAGCTAGACCTGTAACACCACCTACTGCTAAATCTGCGGGTATTAGGAAGTAGTACAGTCCCGTAGCCATAATGATAATTCCTATATTAATAAGATAAAATCTCTTAAGGTTAAACTCCATATTCACTCCTCCAAAGGTTATTCTCCTTTAATACATCTACTAAGGTATCCCCTATAATCGTTGGATTTTCTACAATATGAATTCCACAGTTTTTCATAGTTTTTATCTTTTCATTGGCAGTTCCCTTACCTCCTGAAATTATTGCTCCTGCATGACCCATTCTCTTTCCAGCTGGCGCAGTTTTTCCACTTATAAACCCAACTACTGGCTTATTCATGTTCTTTTTAATCCATAGAGCCGCCCTTTCCTCATCATTACCGCCAATTTCACCTATCATTATTACTGCATCAGTATTTTTATCCCTATTAAATGCTTTTAATACATCTATAAAGTCAGTTCCAATAGCTGGATCTCCACCTATTCCAACTGCACTGGATTGTCCTATACCCCTTTGGCTTAATTGATGTACCGCTTCATAGGTTAAAGTTCCAGAACGGGATACAACTCCAATTCTACCCTTTTTATGTATATACCCGGGCATAATTCCGATTTTACATTCTTCTGGCGTAATAATTCCAGGACAATTTGGACCAATCAACCTAGTTTTTTTTCCTTCCATATACCTTTTTACAGTAATCATATCCTTAACTGGAATATGTTCAGTAATACAAATGACCATATCTAATTCAGCATCCACAGCTTCTAATATTGCATCTGCTGCAAATTTTGCTGGTACATATATTACAGAAACATTAGCACTTGTCTTTTTAATTGCCTTTTCTACTGTATTAAATACAGGAACTCCCTCAACCAATGTACCTTCCTTTCCTGGAGTTACTCCAGCTACAATCTTTGTTCCATACTCCAACATTTGCTTAGTATGATAAATGGCTGTTTTTCCTGTTATTCCCTGTACTAATACTTTAGTTTCTTTATTTATCCATATGCTCATATTCATTCCTACCCTTCTATTTTATTAATTCTACAATTTTTTTAGCACCTTCACCCATTGTCTCTGCTGTCACTATATTTAAATTAGAGTTGTCTAAAATTTCTCTTCCTAAATCTACATTTGTTCCTTCAAACCTAACAACTAGGGGTACATTTAAGCTAATCTTTTTTGCTGCCTCAGCAATACCCTTAGCAATTATATCACACTTCATTATTCCACCAAAAATATTAACAAAAATACCCTTAACTCGATTATCCGATAATATTATATTAAAAGCATTTGTTACCTTATCCTCCGATGCTCCGCCTCCAACATCTAAAAAGTTAGCAGGTTCTCCACCGTAGAGTTTTATAATATCCATGGTAGCCATTGCTAAACCAGCTCCATTTACCATGCAACCAATGTTACCATCTAAAGATATGTAGGATAACCCATACTTTGATGCTTCTATTTCCTTCTCATCTTCTTCATTTAAGTCCCTGTATTTAAGTATCTCTTCATTTCTAAATAAACTATTATCATCAAAATTCAATTTAGCATCTAGGGCTATTACCTGTTTGTCCTCTGTTACAACCAATGGATTGATTTCTGCCAAGGAGCAATCATTGTCAATAAAACACCTATACAAATTTTTCATAAGTTTTACTGTATCATTAACTAAGCTATCAGGTATTTTTATATTAAAGCATATTCTTCTAGCTTGAAATTCTGATAATCCTGTTAATGGGTCAATAACTTCTTTATATATCTTATGGGGGTTTTTATCTGCTACTTCTTCTATATCCATACCTCCTTCCTCTGAGGCAACTAAGGTTATTCTTGATTTTTCACGATCTAGGGTAAGAGCTAAATAGTACTCCTTGTGTATATTGCAGCCTTCTTCAATTAAAAGGGTTTTAACTACCTTTCCCTCTGGTCCTGTTTGATGGGTTACTAGGGTTTTACCTAATAATTCCTTTGCATATTTATTAACCTCGTTAATACTTTTAGCTATTTTAACTCCACCTGCCTTACCTCTACCCCCTGCATGTATTTGTGCCTTTACAACTGCTATATCGGTTTTAATACTCCCTGCAGCATTTTTAGCTTCTTCTACTTGATTAATTACTTTACCCTTTGGCACTACAATATTGTACTTACTTAATAATTCCTTTGCTTGATATTCATGTATATTCATCTTTATCCCTCCGTTTATAATTTAAATAAAATATCTGTAAACAGTATCATGAAAAATAATGAAAATGGGTATGTAGCACCATAGCCTGCTGTTACTTCATCACTATCTAGGACCTCTATTGAAGCTGCTAACCCAGGTGTGCTGGTCATCCCTCCACATATACCACCTATTAGATATATATTAGGAAGCTTTAAAATCTTTTTACCAACTAAGTATCCTACCAATATGCTTATTACTGCTGTGGTTGTACCAATTAATAGTAGCTGTCCACCCGTAGTTTTAATTAGGTTTAGTGCATTATAGCCATAATTAAGCCCCACGATAGAAAGAAACATATTAAGGGAAATATCTCTAGCAACAAACAACTGTTTATTAAGCATATTAAAGTTTAGAAATCCTATTCTTTTTATATTACCTAATATTAATGCACTAATTAGAACTCCCCCAGTAGCACCTAGAGAGAAGTTTCCTAGATAACTCCCCAAATAAATATTGATTTTTCCAATCAGTATTCCAACTATACAAACAAAAGCAAAGGATGTAACACAAAAATTGCATTCCTTTGTTTCTACACTTTTAGGTACTTCATCTTGTATTATATTTTCTTTAGTCCCTTTGGCCTTGTTTCTCTTTGCCAAAAGTTGCACAAATAGGATTACAGCTATTACCCCAGGTATATATGAAATTGAATATCCCAGACCTACCATTGCCTCTGAGCTCCCATCTAACCCCCTTGCTGACTCTAATGCTGTGGCTAATCCCGGTGAACTGGTTAATGCCCCTACATAGGTACCAATGATTGATACTTTTAGGTTTCCAATTAAAAAGCTAATAAACCCCCATGTACTTAATGAACCTGTAAAAGTTATTACAAAGGCTAGTACAATGAAGCTATAACCCTTGTTTTTTATTATTGACATTATATTTTTTGATGCCAATAATCCCACTGAGGCTATAAAGCCAATTAAACTAAGCCTAAATAATTCTGTCGTAATAAATGCTCCCTTTATAAGGGAAGAGTTAGGAGCTTCCTTCTGGAGATATATAGTGACCAAATAACTGATGATAATACCTATAAAAAGCCCCCCAGAACTTCCTAGTTTTATATTCTTATAATCAATCCTACCAATTAGATGCCCTAAAAATATGCTAGAAAACATAAGTAAAAGGGGGTTTGATATGATTTCTACTACGTTCAACTTAATCTCTCCTTCTTTTGTTAATAAAATTAATCCAATATTTACTGAGTAATAGGCATGGAATTTCAAAATAAAAAAACCTTTCTAGGCATAGAAAGGGCATTATCAATTAAAGTAGAAAATTTATTATTCTACTTTTTAATAACACCTCCTCATCCTCGTGAGTAATAATCAGCGTTTTTCCCATTGGCAGGTCTCCTGACTAAGGACTGCGAAACATTACACCTTCCCATACTGAAGTACAGTGGTATCAGTAGGTTTCTATCCATTACAGTGGCGGGACCGTGTCGGATTTTCACCGATCTTCCCTTTTAAACAATCTTTAATAAAAGTTTGCACCAATAGTCCATATTTAATTTTAGAAATAATTCAATATTCGTAGAGAAAAACTCCCTCCCCTCTTTATAATAATTAGTATCTATATAGATTGCAATAAATCTTTTACATTTTGATTTCTTGAATATCCCTAAAGCATTGGCTATTCAAAAAATCAAAATGTAGGTTTATAAGTGCATTCTATATAGAATTAAATTCCCATATATAATAATGACGTGGGGGTAGATAAGTAAAATTTGGAAAATAAAAAAATCCATACTTTCCAGTAAGGATCCGTTAGCTATCATTATTTCATCATATATTATAAATATATGACTAAAATCTACATCGATATAAATTAATACAAAGTTTAAATACAAAAACTTTTTAACTTATATAAAATAGAAATATATGACACTCTGCTAACATACTTCCCACCGAAGTTGTTATTAAACATTATAGGGCAGGTTTCCTGACTCATAGATCAACTTACTCTCTTTCCCTTCCCAATCCTTAGATCAGTGGTGATGCGAAAGATTTCATACCTATACACAGTAGCGGGGGCTGTAGAGGAATTTAACCTCTTTCCCTTTTAACCTCTAATATAAAAGGCACCCTATAACATATTAAATTTTTACATCCAATAATCATTATACTTATTTAAATATATATGTCAAGTATAAAACTATAAGGTTGTTCTCAATTAAATCCATGGGATTAATAAAGCCCAATACCTTAACTAATTCTTTCAAATTAATAAGTTTTAATACTAAAACCCATATAGGTATTTTAGGTAAAGATTTACCTTCCTTAAAGCCAAGGGGATTAGAACTACATCCTTATATTGAGCTAAATTAATACATATTTTATGATTTTTTATGGAAAAACAAATTGATTCTTAGGTGCTTCCATTTTTGTAATCTTTTTAACCTTAATAGATGGAACAATGTGCTGGCTATTATTATATTTATCCACATATATGGTTGAATCTATAACTCCTTCAATCATAAACCAACTATCATTTTCTAAGCTTTTAGCATTTTCCCATTCACATAAAAATCCAGTAATTTGTGAATCTGCTGCACAACATACCATTACCATTCTTCCTGCGATGAAGACATTATCTAAAGTCTCATCTTCTCTATATATAAATCCCTTAGTTATTAGAGTTTTACCTTTGTACTCATCTAGATTTGCATGTATATCCCATAGTATTTCTAAATAGTTTGACTCATTAGTTTCTATGGTATCTAAGGTTCTAATTTTATCAATTGAAACTTCATTTTCAACTGTATATTCATAGGAACCACTCTTCTCTTCACTTTTATTAACTTCCACCTTATTACTACTATTACTTCTTACAATATCAATTCCTTTTTTAGCAACAATCTCTGCATTTATACTTTCAGGCTTTACTATAAATGCTAATAGTAGAGGAACTAAAAAAATGATAAACCCTACCTTCAGATTTTGTTTTTTAGATATTGTTGTTAACTTACCTATTTGAATAATAGATAATACAGTAAAAACAACAAATGAAAGCTGTACATATTTAGTCATCTTAGGGTGGATAAAAAGATGTATATCTCCTGTATTTAATAAGTCAAATATAAGATAACTAAATGAAATAAGAATTACAAACCATATTAATCCGTTTATATCTATTTTCTTTTTCACTATAATCCCCCCTAAAATCCATATATATTAACTAACATAGCAAAGAAGAAACAAACTACTGCAATTATAGAAATAAGCTTAATAACGAATTTCCCTTTAAAATATCCGCTTAACATAAGAGTATTCTTTATATCTATCATTGGACCAAGTATTAGGAAACCAACTATTGATCCTGTTGTAAATTGTCCTACAAAGGTTCTTGCTATGAATGCATCTGCTTCAGAGCAAAGAGATAATACAAAAGCTAGCAGCATCATAACTAAAATTGATGATATAGACCCTTGACCTATAGAGAATAAAAAGTCTCTAGATACAAAGGTTTGCATTAGAGAAGATAAAAATGCACCTATTATCAGAAATTTTCCTACAGCGTATAACTCTGAGCTAGTATGATTTAATACTTCCATCACCTTTGAAAATACATTATTTTTTCTTGAATGACTATGTTCACATCCACAATTGCTATGAACATGAATATCTTCCTGAATATGATCATGTCCGCATCCACAAGAAGCATGATTATGTGAATGCTTCATAGGATTTTTTTCGCCTTGAAGCATTCCTATCAGATGTCCTATTAGAATAGCTGCTAATAATCCTAATATTCCTCTTAAAAACACCATATGTATTTGACCTGCAAATGCATAATAGGTTGATAAAAGTACTATAGGGTTTACTATTGGAACTGCCAGCATAAATGTAGTAGCTATGTGTAAGGGGACGCCTTTTTTTATAAGTCTTCTCATAATAGGTACTATTGCACATTCACAAACTGGAAAAACTATACCCATTAATGAAGCAATAAATAATCCTATAAGCCTGTTTTTAGGTATTATTCTTGCAATTGTTTGTTCTGAAACAAATATTTGTATTATAGATGATATAAAGGCCCCTATCATAACAAATGGCATGGCTTCAAGAATTATACTTATAAATATTAATGAGAATCCTTCAAGGTTTGTTCCTTTATCTAGGAAATTTATGTTTCCACTATTTAATATAAGGTTGTAGATTATTATTATAGTAACTAAGATAG